>CAZFXX010000057.1:0-13152 GCA_964522985.1 uncultured Desulfobacteraceae bacterium | reverse complement strand
TAATCAACTGTTTTTATTCATCTTATAGCATTTCTTTTTAACACCCTTTAATAGTGTAAAAGCATGAAGGCTAACTTGTCATTTTTAATTTCAACGTTCCGTGGGCGGTTAGAAATAACAGAACATACATATACTGTGAAAATTATTTATTTTTAAAGGTATCTACGTTCCAGGTCAATCAGCTTTTTTTTGATATCGAGCCCTTCCCCGTAACCCACCAGCTGTCCCTGACTACCGATCACACGGTGGCATGGGATGATGATGGGAATCGGGTTTTTGGCGTTGGCGCCGCCGACGGCCCGACAAGCCTTGGGATTGCCGATGGCAACGGCGATATCCTGATAGCTGACTATGTGACCATAGGGGATTTGTCTGAGGGCCCGCCAGACCCGTTGCTGGAAATCGGTTCCTGCCGGGGCCAGCATTAGATCAAAATCCTGCAATTCTCCTGAAAAATAGGCTTTAAGCTGTCGGCGGGCCGCATTCAGGATTTTTGGGTCTCTTTGCCAGTGTTCTTCTATTCTCAATGGATGTTTGCCCTGTTGAAACGCAATTTTTCTGATTCCCTTCTCGTCGCTGGTCACAGCTACCGGCCCGAGCGGTGTGTCAACTAAATCGTAAAACATATTTTTTTCTCCATCTTAATCCGGATGTGGATTCAACAAAAAAAAAGGGCATTTCATTTTATATGTGACAAAATGGAACGCCCTTTTTTAAATTTTTTTAAAACAGACTAAACAACAGTAACATTTGCAGCGGAAGGCCCCTTGGGACCCTGCTCTATGTCAAAGGTTACCCGGTCGCCCTCGTTAAGAGATTTAAAACCGCTTGCGTTGATACCTGAATGATGAACAAATACATCCGGCCCATCTTCCTGCTCGATAAATCCAAACCCCTTTTTGTCATTAAACCATTTTACAATTCCGTTAGCCATTCTGCCACTCTCCTTTTTAAAAAATCCTGTGGTTCCGGACTTCAGGCTGCTGCCACTCTGGCAAGCAGATAGTCACCCAAGAGCGAAACCCATATATCTTTCAAGACATATTATTTACATTTAAAACACTTTTTTATATAAATCAAGAACTTTATAAAAAAATTGCAGCGGTCAGGCAGATCTGCGAATTAAGGAAACACTTCTTACGCTCAAATTTTGAAATACAACTTTTTTTCACATGTATTCAGTGAATTATAGCCGCACTGACTCAAGGATTGACAAGCACCAAAGAGCGCACCATTGGGTGTGTTGACGTAAGGAAATAGTAGACAAAAATGAGCATCCTTTATTTGCTGATTTACATTTTTTTAAAAAATAAATCTTTTTGTCTGATTTAAATTTTATTATCAAAAGACAGGATTATCCAGGTGCAAATTATTTTTGGTTTGTCGTGAAAAATGTCCATGAATGCCGTAAAAGTGTTTGCCGCTGGTTTCTGCGGCTGATAATTTTGCTTGCATTATTTTGTTAACTGTTTCAAGTTTTAAATTGAAGGATTGCAGAAAGCACACAGTATCCGAATTTTCCTTTCAGACATTGCCCGAATGATTGGCAGACGTTGATCCGGACGTACAGTATATTTGCAAGTGACTGGAACAGAATGAAAAAAATAGAAGAAATTACCCTGCTGTATGAAATCAGCGAGGTGCTTAACAAACATCTTGACCTGAAAAAATCCCTTTACAGTGTCCTGGATATTCTTTCGACGTCCATGAGCATGGTGCGCGGCACCATTGCCATTCTTGACTTATTCAGCAACGAGATCAGCATCGCTGTGGCCCATGGTATCTCCCGCAGTGCAATGGAAAAGGGAAAATACAGGCTGGGAGAGGGGATTACCGGGCAGGTTATTGAAACCGGCCGGGCCGTGGCCATACCAAAAATCAGCGAAGAACCTCTTTTTTTAAATCGTATGGCATTACGCAAGACATTGGCCCGGAAAGATATTTCATTCATATGCGTACCGATAAAAAAGGGGAATCGGGTCATCGGCGCCCTGAGTGTCGACCGTCCCTATGATTCGTCATATTCCCTTAAAGACGGCCGTACCCTTCTGTCCGTGGTGGCCACCATGATCGCCAGACATGTGATCAATCTGGAAACCATCCGTATGGAAAAGGAACGGCTGCGGGGTGAAAATAGACGGTTGCGGTCGGAGCTGAAAAACAGATACCGTATTACCAATATTATCGGTAACAGCAATAAGATGCGCGAAGTTTTTCGGATGATTTCGCAGGTTTCCCGCAGCAATGCAACGGTTCTGATTCGCGGTGAAAGCGGTACCGGTAAGGAACTGGCTGCCAACTCGATCCATTATAACAGCCTCAGGGCGAAAAAACCTTTTGTAAAGATCAACTGCGCTGCCCTGCCGGCAAATCTGATTGAAAGCGAGCTTTTTGGGCATGAGAAAGGCGCGTTTACCGGTGCTATCAGACAAAAGGCCGGAAAATTCGAACAGGCCGATAAAGGGACTATTTTCCTTGATGAAATCGGCTCCATCGGACTGGATGTTCAGGTTAATCTTTTACGGGTGCTCCAGGAAAAGGAGTTTGAGCGGGTCGGCGGGCTGACGACCATTAAGACAGATGTCCGAATTATTGCGGCCACCAATAAAAATTTGGAACAGGCCGTGAAAGAGGAAATATTCAGGGGTGATCTCTACTATCGTTTGAATGTTTTTCCGATTTACATGCCGCCGCTCAGGGAACACAAAACCGACATACTGCTGCTGGCCGATTATTTTCTGGAAAAATATGCCAGGGAAAACCGCAAAGAGACTCGGCGTTTTTCAACACCTGCAATTGATATGCTCATGGATTACCATTGGCCTGGGAATGTCAGGGAGCTCGAAAATTGTATCGAAAGGGCCGTATTATTATGTGAAGAGGGCGTGATTCACAGCTACCATTTGCCGCCAACACTCCAAACCGGCACTGAATCGGACACACTGCCCGGGCTTTCTCTTGAGGAAGCGGTGGTTAAACTGGAAAAGGAGATGATTATCGATGCCTTGAAAAATACACGCGGCAACATCACTGAGGCAGCGCAAATTTTGAAAACAACTGTTCGGAAATTTTCTTACAAGGCGAAAAACTGCGATATTGATTACCGGCAATACCGGTAGGGGCAGCAGCGGTATTCCCGGTTACCGGTTTTATTAGGTTGAAGACTGAAGGCTGAAGACGTCCTGCCCAATGGCGCGCTTTTGTGAAACGAATTTTATCAAAAGTGCGGGTTTTTTTCAGGTTACTTGAACCCATTGACTAGCATGCGTGATTTAGATGCTGAGACACTGAGAAAAAATATAGAAATAAAAGATATCTTCCTTGACATTACTTGAAATTTTTTATAAACAAACTTTTTCTAAGAAATTGCTTTTAGCACAGTATCAAATTTGAGTTTTTGCAAGGATTAGGCCAGTCAAGGAGGTTAAATGGCTTTAACCATAGATGGATTTGCAGGCAGCGGTACCTTTGCCCATGGTGTTCATCCACCGGGAAACAAGATGTTTTCCACTGAGATGGCGATTGAAGTTATCCCCAGTCCCTCAAAGGTACTTTTGCCGTTATCACAGCATGTGGGCGCCCCGTGCCAATCAATCGTCAAGCCAAAACAATCGGTGGCTTTCGGAGAGATGGTTGCCAAAGGCGGTGGATTTGTTTCCGCTGCGTTGCATGCTCCGATTACCGGTACAATCCAGAAAAATGTTGTAACGACCTTGCCGCAGGGGCGTCGCGTGGAAGCGATTGTCATCAAGGCAGATGGAGAACAACTTGACGGTGACGCGCTGTATGAGGAGATACTGGGCGGCGAATGGTCTGCCCGGGGGCTGGAAAAATTTGACGCCCAGCAGATTTCAAATGCCATCCATGAAGCCGGTATTGTAGGGCTTGGCGGGGCGGCTTTCCCTACCCATGTCAAGCTTATGAGCAATGACAAGATGAACATCGACACCATGTTGATTAACGGCTGTGAATGCGAACCGTTTTTGACGTGTGACTATCGCATGATGATAGAGGCGGCAGGTCCCATTATCACCGGTGCCCTGCTGGCAGCCCGGGCAGTCGGTGCAAAAAATATTGCCATTTGCATTGAAGACAATAAACCCCGGGCCATTGATGTGCTGCAAAAGGCAGCGGTCGGCACCGGCATTAAAATCGTCGTTTTAAAAACGAAATACCCCCAGGGCAGTGAAAAACAGTTGATCATGGCTGTGACCA
Organism: uncultured Desulfobacteraceae bacterium; assembly: GCA_964522985.1. Classification (GTDB taxonomy): domain Bacteria; phylum Desulfobacterota; class Desulfobacteria; order Desulfobacterales; family 4572-123; genus 4572-123. The sequence goes on along the minus strand of CAZFXX010000057.1, from coordinate 8,937 downwards.
AACGTGCGGTACCCCTGGGCGGCCTGCCTATGAATGTGGGGGTAGCGGTGAGCAATGTCGGAACGATTGCCGCGGTGGCCCGGTCCGTTCAAAAAGGTAAACCCCTGACCCATCGCGTTGTCAGTATCACAGGCGGCGGCATTGTAAATCCAAAAAATCTTCTGGTCCCAATCGGAACGCCTATCCGGGAATTGTTTGATTATTGCGGCGGGTTCAAGAAAAACGCCGCTCGTGTCATTTCCGGCGGTCCCATGATGGGTTTTGCCTTTACCAATTTTGACGCGCCCGTAACCAAAGGAACCAGCGGTATAACGGTGCTGACTGCAGAGGATGTGGCAAAATCCAAAGAAACTGCTTGTGTTCGATGCGGTCGATGTGTGGATGCGTGCCCCATGAACCTGGTTCCGACCAGGATAGCCCTTGCATCCCGCAACAAAGATATCGACCTTGCCGAGCAGTATAATATCATGGCCTGTTTCGAATGCGGCGCATGTGCCTATACCTGTCCGGCCAACATTCCGCTGGTCCAGCTGATCCGTACAGGCAAGGGCCTGATTATGGCAAGTAAAAAGAAGTAGTTTCAATAACATGGACCGGCTTTATCCGGCAGGTTGGGTGTTCAACCTGCCCAGTGAGGTTGGCCAAACATTCGGACAATTTATTTAGTTATGGCAGAAAACAAACAACAAATCGAATCAGACGTTGAGGCTAAGGCACCGGTTTTTCATGTGTCGTCTTCACCGCATTTGTCCAGCACATCCCATGACACCCGGAAGATGATGCTTGATGTCCTGATAGCGCTTTTACCGGTGGTCATCATGGCACTGTATATGTTCCGCATGTATGCCCTGCAGCAGTTGTTAATCTGTGTCGGCAGTTGCCTGATTGCCGAAGCACTTTTTGTGAGGATGCGCGGAAAATCTTTCAGCCTGTATGATTACTCTGCAACTATCACCGGCGTTATTCTGGCCCTGTCCCTGCCCGGCACTGCACCATGGTATGTGGGGGTAATCGCATCCTTTGTGGCCATCGGTATCGGCAAGGCCCTTTTCGGCGGTCTCGGGATGAATATTTTTAATCCGGCCATGGTGGGCCGTGCCTTTGTCATGATTTCTTTTGCCACCGCGTTGGGGGCTTCCGGGTATATTGATGCGCAAAGCGCCGTGGATGCCATCACCCAGGCAACGCCGCTGACCGTATTCAAACAGGCTGGTGTATCCACCCCCTTATGGCGCCTTTTTACCGGTGTAACGAACGGATCACTAGGAGAGACCAGCGCCCTTGCCAGTCTGATCGGCGGCATCTACCTGTGTGCCCGCCGCACCGCATCCTGGGAAATTCCGGCTGGTGTTTTGTCGGTTGTGCTGGTTCTGGGGGGGATTATCAATATTGTTGATTTGAATGCGTCCTGGACGGTGTTGCATCACTTGACCGGCGGGGCCCTGCTTTTTGGTACCTTTTTTATTGCCACAGATCCGGTAACCAGTCCCCTGACCCCCAAAGGCAAGTTTATTTTTGGGGCGGGTATCGGTGCACTGGTCATGTTACTGCGTGTTTTCAGCGGATATCCTGAAGGTGTTATGTTTGCCGTCTTGTTGATGAATGCCCTGACACCGCTCATTAATCGCTGGACGATTCCGCGACCCTTGGGAAACCCATAAATGAAACGTTTGAAAAGGGTTCTAAGCCTTTACCTATAAACAGATGGATTGATCATGACCGCTTTACAGATGGAACAATCATTTGGACAGCGCCTGAAGAACAGTAATATTGTTCAGGCATGGCTTGTATTGACCTTGGCATTGCTGTTCGGTGCAGCGTTGGCCGGTATTCAGATTTCGTTGGCACCGACCATCGAGGCAAATAAAATCAATGAAACCCGTCAAAAAGTACCCGAATTGATTTTTGGAAAAGCCAAGGCAATGGAAATGGCCGCACAGAAAAAAAACCTTCAGGTCACATCGCAGTTTATTGCGGTGGAGAAACAGGGCAAGAAGGTGTACTATAATATTTTTAAGGCGGACCTGGATGGAAAATGTGTGGGCTGGGTGGCCAAAACCAAGGGGCAGGGCTATGCCGATAAAATCGAGCTGCTCATTGGTCTGGCACCGGATGCTGAAACCATTACGGGATTGTTTATTTTGGATCAGAAGGAGACACCCGGTCTGGGGAATAAAATCGTCACCGAAAAATGGCGTAGCCAGTTTACCGGCAAGCCCACGGGCACCAGACTCACCGTTACCAAAACCGGGGTCGGTACCGATACTGAAATTAATGCAGTCACCGGCGCGACGATTTCATCCAGAAGCACCGTTAATATCATCAATGCGGCAATAGGCGATCTGAAAGGCCCCCTGACCGCCAAAGCAAAATAATGTAAAAGAGGACGATTAAAAAAATGGCCGAGCTACCAACAACCACAGAACGATTTATACAGGGTATTTTGCCGGAAAATCCCGTATATCGGCAGCTTTTGGGACTGTGTGCCACCCTGGCTGTGACAAACAACATGAAGTCCGCGCTGACCATGGGCGGTGCGGTGACCTTTGTCCTGGTGAGTGCCAATGTTATTACCAGCCTTATGCGTAATCTGCTCAAGCCCCATCTGCGGATCGTTATCTTTACACTAACCATTGCCACCTTTGTTACCATTGTCGACCGTTTCCTGGCGGCGTATATGTACCAGATGAGCAAAACGCTGGGGCCCTACATCCCACTGATTATTGTTAATTGCATTATCATCTGCCGATGTGAAGTCTGTGCGTCCAAGCAGCCCGTGATTACGGCGGCAGCCGACGCCATCGGCCAATCCATCGGATTTACACTGGCCATGGCCAGTCTTGCGGCAGTACGCGAAATTCTCGGTACCGGCATGTTTTTCGGACTTCGGGTGCTGCCCATTGCATGGCCTGACTGGGTTATCATGGTATTGCCCCCGGGGGCCTTCCTCACGTTCGGCATTCTCCTGGGTGCAATAAACTGGATTGACAGCCTGCGGGCTGCCGGAACCGGTAAAAAATAAGGGCTTCAACCTATGAACTATTTAATTGACATTATCTTGATTGCCATCAGTGCAGCGTTGATCAATAATTTTGTGCTGCACTATTTTGTGGGGCTCTGCCCCTTTGTGGGAGTCTCCCGACGCGTGGACATGGCGTTCGGCATGGGGTGTGCGGTGACTTTTGTTATTACGATTGCCGCTGTTTTGAGCTGGAGCGTGACAACCTTTATCCTGATCCCGGGGGCGCCGATCTCTCGTTGGGTCGCCGGGTTTTTTCTGCCCGCCGAGGCTGCGTCAAAGATCGACCTGACGATTTTAAGCTATATTATTTATATTTTCGCCATTGCATCCGCTGTCCAGTTTGTGGAGATGTATGTCCGCAAGTTTTTCCCGGTTTTGTACAAATCATTCGGAGTTTTTCTGCCCCTGATCACCACCAATTGTGCTATTTTGTTTGCCTGTCTCATGATTATGGCCAACATCGTCGGAGTAGATAACCCCGCCGATGCCTGGGACCTGGGTCGGTCCCTGGTTCTGGCCAGCTTTGGTGGCGTCGGCTTTACCATTGCCATCGTTATCATGGCGGGCATCCGGGAGGAACTGGACCTGTGTGATGTTCCCAAGCCCTTTCAGGGCGCTGCCATTACCCTGATCGTGGGCGGCATTCTGGCGCTGGCATTTATGGGGTTTACCGGTGTAGACTCGGGGTTGAAAAACGCCCTCACCCCGGTGCCGGCGACTCAGGTCTCCGTCAGCCAGGATACAGACCATGTCATGCAGATCGCACAGGCTTCAAAATCGTTGTCCGTGCAGTAAGCCGGACTTTTCGTCCTGAACCGGAACCAAGCGAAGAAAAGAAATTTAATTAAGCCGGGATAACCATAAAACGTAAGAATCTGAAGCGCTACAGGAGTTGTTATGACGTGGGTAACCATAGGACTTTCTGCCGCAACAATGATTGCAATGGCAGTTATATTTTCCTATATTCTAGGATGGGCCAACAAGGCTTTTCATGTTGAAGTTGATCGTACCGTTGAAAAGATTATCGATGTTTTGCCCGGTGCCAATTGCGGTGGCTGTGGCTGTGTGGGGTGTGGCGAATATGCAGAAGCCATTGTAGCCGGGGATGCTCCGGTAAACAAATGTACCGTGGGTGGTGAAAGTGTAGCTGCGGAGATAGCGGTTATTATGGGGGTCGAAATCAGTGACACCGTACCGATCCGCCCGCTTGTCCATTGCAATGCACATTATGATGATAGACTGCAGCGCAGTGAATACCGCGGCGAACCCACCTGCGCGGCTGCCGGCCTTATTCAGGGGGTGCAGGGATGCACATATGGCTGCCTTGGCTTTGGTGACTGTGTAAGCGTATGTAATTATGATGCGATTCACATCGTCGACGGCCTGGCAGTGGTTGATTATGAAAAATGCGTGGGTTGTGGGGCCTGTGTCAAGGCCTGTCCGCGGGGTATTATTGCCATGACGCCCTTTAAATATGACAGGATACTGGCCGTTACCTGCTCCAATCGCGACTCGGCAAAAGATGTCAAGGCCGTTTGTAATGTGGGATGTATCGGGTGTAAATTGTGTGCTAAATCCAGTGATCTTTTTGAAATGCAGGGAAATTTGTCGGCCATTGATTATGAAAAATATTCAAACGGCCATACCGAGGGGTTGAAGAAGGCTGTCGCCAAATGCAAACCCGGATGCATCAACCTGGTGGGCAAACCCGTGATCGGATCCCCGGATAAAACAGATAGAGAATCGGAAAATACCATCGACGACAGTACCTGGTGGACAAACGATTCTAAAGGTGGCTTGGGCTGAAGGTAGAAGGAAATATACCCTCCCGGTTCCTCTCCGGCCATGCCCGTTCCAGAACATTACAACAGGTATCATAGCAAAATCCGCGAACTTTTAAAAAGTTAAACAGCTTTAATTTGAACTGCGGTCTGTCCAGGCTTTCCCAGCGTTTGAGGCGGCCCTTAATTGCATTCCAGGCAGCTTTGTCATCGTCAAAACCGTGCAGCATGTTGTTGATGATGGTATCGGCAACACCCTTTTGCCTGAGCTCAAACCGAAGGGCAAAGGCGCTTTTCGGCCGGAAGTGCATGCGGTTTTCGATCCAGATACGGGTATATGCGTCGTCATTTAGATATTCTTGTTCTGTCAGTCGATCAATGGTCTTTTGAACGGCACCCGGTCCGTATCCTTTGCCTGTCAAAAAGATCCGGGTTTCATTTATGCTTCTCGGCCGTCGGGTCAGATACAGGACAGCACTGTTGTAGGACCTGTGGAATTCATCCTTTTGCAGCAATTGATCTATCCGGGCCGATTCGATGCGACAGCCTTTTTTAAGATCAAGGGTTGCTGAGAGCGTCAGGGAAAATGCGTATTTATCGTCCAGAAATACACTCACCCGCTGGCGGTTATTTTTCTGAACTTTCAGATCCGTGATCCTTTTTTTCATTCGTATATGCCAAAAGATCGGTGGGGCCATGGCCCGCATCGTTTTGTTCTTTTTTTTCAGTAAGTTTGTTAAGCGTTTTATTCAGGGTATCTAAGGATGCGTTTATTTTTGTCATCTGCCTTAAGATGTTTTCGTCTTTTTCAATCGAATATGTCCGATCCTGTCCGGGAATTCCAATCTGCCCGGCAATTTCATCCAGCTTGATGCCCAGTGTTACAATGAAATAAAGCAGCAGGATAAAAGCAAAATTTACATCGCGCCAGTCAAGAAACCATGCGCCGACAATAGCGATAATGACAAAGATTATGGTCGTTAAAGAGTATGGATTTTTCATAGGACAGGCAGTCACCAGGGTGCCCGGATTGTATTATTGTTTTGTATCCCTTCACAGATTCCGGGGTTGCCGTTCCGGGTACCGTCCTGTCTGAGCGTATTAATGAGACAGGTTGAAACCTGAATTGAGTGTTTTTTTAAAAAATCGCACAACTCAGATTAAATATTTTCAGCCGTAGCGAATTCCTTCCACCGGATTCATCCGTGACGCATAGCCGGCCGGATACAATGTTGCCAGCAGACAGATAATCATGGTCACAGCGCCGATGATGAAAATGTCAAAGGATTCCATCTGCACGGGGAGCGTGGAAAAATAGTATACGTCGTTGGGAAGTTCGATGAATTTATAGCGTTTGATCAGGGTGCACACGCACAACCCAAGTCCCGTGCCTATAAGCGTGCCTGTCAGGCCGATGAGCATTCCTTTGAAAACGAATATTTTTTTAATGCTTTTATTGGTTGCGCCCATTGCCTTCAGTATGGATATGTCCTGTGCTTTTTCCATGACCATCATGATCAGGGCGGCGGTGATATTAAACGCGGCAACCAGTACGATCAGGGCAAGGATAATAAACATGACCACCTTTTGCAGTTTAAGGGAAATAAAAAGATTTTGATTCATTGCTTTCCAGTCCCTGGCCCAGTAGGGAAATCCAAGGGTGGTGACAATTTTCTTTGCAATTTTTTCGGCCTTGAAGATATCCGTTACACTGGCTTCAATGCCTGTAACCGCATCATCCATTCCCAAAAGTTTCTGGGCGTCTGTGATATGGAGATAAACAAGGGATTTGTCATACTCGAACATGCCGGATGCGAAGATACCGACGATTTCAAAAGGCCGCATTCCAGGCATATGCGTCATAACGGAATTTGTTGTCCCGGCTGAAATCAGATAGACCCTGTCACCTTTTGTAACTTTCAGGTTTTTTGCAAGTTCCTTGCCCAGGATAATTGGCGGTAACCTGTTTTTTAGTGATTTTTCTTTAGTGTGGATCAGACGGCTTTTAAGGGAACGGGATTTATCATCTTTGATGACCATTTGCGACAAATTCGGATCGATTCCGCGTATAATCACGCCTGCGGCACCAGATGCGGATCTCAGCATCATCTGGGAGTAGACAAATGGCGATGCCGACTTGATAGTATTAAAGCTGTTAATTGTTTTCAATACCGGGTGATAATCGGCAAACGGACCATTATAACGCATGATGATAATATGGGAATCGATTCCGGCAATGCGGGTTTTCAGGTCGGATTCGGCCCCGGACATTACGGCAATGACAACAATCAGCGTCATTACGCCGATCATGATGCCGAAGGTGGACAGGACAGTAATTATCGAGATAAAGGACTGTTTCTGTTTTGATTTCAAATACCGTCGGCTTATAAACCATTCAAATGACATGCGTTGATCCTGAATTGGTGCCTTTTGACCCAAAAGTTACATTTCCCCCGAAACGGGGTCAATTATTGAGTTGAAAATCGGATATCGAAACTGAAAATTTAAAATTCGAAACTAAGGACCCTCAAAAAATGTAAGTATTTAATTTCTAATTTCGGTATTTTGGATTCGGGGAAACAGCTTTTTTTTAAAAAGTGTAAACCGGTAAATAACGGTTGCCTGAGCGCTTATATAACTGCGGGTCCGGCATACCGCTGTTTCAGCTTACCGCTGAATCCGGCCCGATCCATTTTCATGGCGCGGGGCAATGCGTTTAGTATCTCTGTTGCGGTAGTGCCGTCTTCACCGATCCTGCCAGCAGCCAGATCACCGGCCAGGCCGTGAATGAACACGCCTTTGATAACCGCCTTTTCCACTGGCAGCCCCATACCGAACATGGCGCCGATGGTACCGGTTAGGGCATCCCCGGATCCGGCAGTGGCCATACCGGGATTCCCGCTCAGGTTGATAAAAATCCTTTCATCCGGAAGACCGGTCAGGCTGTGGGCGCCCTTCAGAACGACAATTGCCCGCAGATCGCGGGCCGTCTGTCGAACTGTATCTATCTTGTGTTTTTTTATTTCGTGAATGGTTTGTTTTGTCAGTCGGGACATTTCTCCAAGATGAGGGGTAAGGATCGTACTCGCGGTTCGTTGCCTAATGATTTCCGGATTTTTGCTGATCGCCGAGATCCCGTCGCCGTCAATCAGCAATGGCCGATCTATTTCCGCTGCAAGCTCTAAGACAATTTGCCGGGTTTCCGGTTCCAGGGAAAGTCCGGGGCCCAAAATTACGATATCCATTTTTCGGGCCAGTTCCAGCAGGGCCTGTTTGTTTTCAAAGGATAGGCTGCCGGATATCGTTTCTTTCAGGGGAATAAACACAACTTCACTGCCCTGTGCTGCAATAAACGGTATGATGGATGCGGGGCCGGCCAGTCTGGAATAACCCCCACCGGCTTTCAGATAGGACATGGCACTCAAATAGGGGGCACCGTAGTAACCGGCGGCCCCGGCAATAAAAAGGGCCTGGCCAAAGCTGCCCTTGTGGCCGTCGGGATGCCTGGGTGGCATCTTGATCATCGGGCAGGTTTCGATTTTCAGATTATTTGCAGTCATCATGGCCGGCGGAAAGGAAATATGCGTGACAAAGAGTTCTCCAGAAAGAGAATATCCCGGGAAAAGCATGTTACCAATTTTCGGAAGCCCGAAGGCGACGGTATAATCCGCCTGCACGGCAATGCCCATCACCTGGCCGGTATTTCCGTTTACCCCGGACGGGATATCCAGGCTCAGTACCGTTTTGCCGCTGCTGTTGATCATTTCGATGACATCACGGTAGAGCCCCGATACATCCCTGTCGATGCCGGTGCCTAAAAGCGCGTCGACTATACCGTCGCAGTGCCGCAGTTTCGACTTGACATCATCGACGGATTCAAGGCGGGAGACCTGCACATCCATACGGGAGGCAATCTCCAGGTTGAGCGCGGCCGCACCGGAAAAACGGGCCGCATCACCGATAAGATAAACCTGAACCTGTCCCCCGTTGGAGTGGATTTTTCGGGCGACGACCAAGCCGTCGCCGCCGTTGTTGCCGATGCCGCAGAAAACAACATATTTTTTATTTTGAACATCTGTTTTTTCGGACAAGATGGAAAATGCAGCCATGCCTGCATTTTCCATCAGCAGTTCC
>CAZFXX010000056.1:0-13448 GCA_964522985.1 uncultured Desulfobacteraceae bacterium | reverse complement strand
GAGTAACGCATACCGCACTACTTTCATATAAATGTTTACTATTTGTGATACCTAACAAAGTCCGGCAGCTTTGTCAATGCTGTCAACTATAAGCAGCCCTTTAAATTTCCGAAAAAAGTGCGACGTCGATCTGTCTAAAAACAGATGGATAGATTCCGGCAAAATGTCACCCCTTTTTAATTTTCCGTCTATCGAGCATCATTTTGTTTCTCAAGATTCAATTCAGCGTCTGACTTTCTCAAATAAGCGGGTACAAACCCGGCAAGGTCCTCGGTGTCACCGTTCATTATCTTTTCCCGGCCGAGCAGGGCCACCGTAGAGGCCCTGATGGTATGCTGAGAACAGGGTGCAAAACGGGCCCGGTGTCCCAATTGTTCGCTGATATGAGATGCATACAATATTGCGCCGCTTCCAATAAACATGACAGGTTCATCAAAAGCGGCAATTGCCTCCTGGACCGAGCAAACCCGTTCAGGCGTGCTCGGTATAGCGATTTCATCGTCTTTACAGCGATAGCAGCGGCAATACACCTGCATTCTACGGGCGTCGATCAGAGAACAGATTAGGCGATCACTGCAACAGGCCTGCACGGCCAGGGCCTCCAGACTTGAAACCCCGGCAATTGGTTTGCCCAATGCCATGGCCAGTCCTTTTACCGTACCCAGCCCGATCCGCAGCCCGGTAAAAGTACCAGGCCCGCGGGTAACTGAAAATCCGTCCACATCTGCAATTTTAAGGTTGGCCTCCCCGATCACCTGATCAATCAGCGCCATTATATGCTTTGAATGCGTCTCACCGATGTCGATGGTCAGTTCGGCCCGCAGATTTTCATCTTCAATCAAAGCCGCGCTACAGCTCCGAGTGGAGGTATCGATTGCCAGTATGTGCATTTTATTTTCCGCGAGCCGTTGTCTTTTTTGCCCTGACTTTTGGTTTTATTTCAGGCTTTGCCTCGGATTTAGCCTCGGGTTTTATTTTTTCGGGTACTGTTTGCGCTTCAAGCGCGATGGGCAGGACTTCATTCATGTGCCTGACAGGTATAAATTTAATTTTGCGTTTCACGTTGGCGGGAATCTTAACCAGATCTTTTTTATTTTTTTCAGGAATAATAATGGTTCTGATCCCGGCTCGCAATGCCCCCAGTGCTTTCTCCTTTAAGCCGCCGATGGGCAGGACCCTGCCTCTCAGTGTAATTTCACCGGTCATGGCAACATATTTATCAACGGTCCGGTGGGTCATGGCCGAAATAAGCGCAGTGGCCATGGCAATACCCGCTGAAGGCCCGTCTTTGGGTATTGCGCCTGCCGGTACATGGATATGCACATCCAGATTCTCAAAAATATTCTCATCAACGTCAAATGATTTAAGATTGGCCCGGGTATAACTCAGCGCGGCCCTGGCGGATTCCTGCATGACATCTCCAAGCTGACCGGTTATAATCAACTCCCCCTTACCGCCGATCAATGAGGCCTCGACATACAGTGCTTCCCCTCCCACCTGGGTCCAGGCAAGACCGGTAGACAGCCCTACCTGGCTCTGTTCCTGATCCATCTCCGGAAAATATTTCGGGGGACCGAGATATCTTTGCAGGTTGTTTTTGGTAATGATAAATTTCCCTTTTTCCCCTTCAGCAATTCTACGGGCGAGCTTGCGGCAGACGGTGCCGATCTCCCTTTCAAGGTTTCGCAAACCAGCCTCACAGGTATATTCGCCGATGACCTGTGACAAAGCGCCCTGACTGATGGAAATATCCCTAGCTTTCAAGCCGTTGTTTTTAATCTGCCTGGGGAGAAGATAGGTCTTTGCAATTACGTTTTTCTCCTCCTGGGTATATCCGGCAAGCTGGATGACTTCCATACGGTCAAGAAGTGCCGACGGAATCGTATCAATAACATTGGCTGTTAAAATGAACATGACTCTAGACAAATCAAAAGCCAGGTTAAGATAATGATCGCTGAAAGCCGTATTCTGTTCCGGATCGAGTGCCTCCAGCAGAGCAGAGGAAGGATCGCCGCGAAAATCCGACCCCAGCTTATCTATCTCATCCATCATAAAAATGGGATTATTGGTACCGCACTGCTTGAGTCCCTGCAATATACGTCCCGGCAATGCGCCAATATAGGTTCGCCGATGCCCGCGAATCTCAGCCTCATCCCGGATGCCCCCCAGCGAAATTCTGACAAATTTACGTTTCATGGCCCGGGCAATGGCCTGGCCCAATGATGTTTTTCCCACCCCGGGCGGTCCCACAAAACAAAGTATGGGTCCCTTCATTTTGGGATTTAATTTACGGACGCTCAAATATTCCAGAACCCTTTCCTTTACTTTATTCAAGGCATAATGGTCATGGTCAAGTACTTTTTGAGCGTTTTTTATATTAATGACATTCTTGGTGGATTTACTCCAAGGTATCTCTACCAGCCAGTCCAGATAGGTTCGTACCACAGTGGATTCCGCTGATTCCGGGTGCATCTGCTCCATCCGCTTCAGTTGCTTTAATGCCTCTTTTTCCGCATCCTTGGACATCCTAGCACGTTTGATCTTCTTTTTATACTCCGCGATTTCTTCGGTTCTGTCGTCTGTATCGCCGAGCTCACGATGAATGGCCCGAACCTGTTCCCTTAAAAAATAATCCTTCTGACTTTTTGATATTTCATCCTTTACGTCCGATTGTATCTTGGCCTGCATGGAGGACAATGCAAGCTCACGGGAAAGCAGATCATTGACTTTTTTCAACCGATCAAAGGGATCAATAAGTTCAAGCAGGGCCTGAGCATCATCTATTTTCAATCTTAAATTAGAGCCTACCAAATCGGCCAGACGTCCGGGTTCGATGATACTTTCCAGAATCGATTTAACATCGCCTGTCAACTCTCCCCGAAGACCCAGAATCTTTTCCGAATTTTCACGAACGTTACGCATCATTGCTTCAAATTCAATGCTGAGATCCTTGGACGAATCTTCCTTGATGATCTCAATTTTAACCCGGTACAACGTTCTTTTGCGCGTATATCTTACAATCCGTGCCTTGGTAATGCCTTGGACAAGGGCTTTGACCCGTCCATCCGGCAGCTTGAGCATTCTCAGAATGCGGCTCACCATACCGATGCTGTAAATTTCTTCGGATTTTGGATTCTCCATTCCCGGGTCTTTCTGGGTAACGACAAATAAAAACCGGTCCTTGCCCATGGCCTCCTCGACAGCGCGTACCGATTTTTCCCGTCCGACAAAAAGCGGTAAAAGCATGTCGGAAAAGATAACCACATCACGCACCGGCATCATGGGAAGAATATCCGGTATTTCCGGGAGCTCCTCGTTTTCTTCAATTATACTGATCAAATCGTCGTTGTCGGTCTTGGCCATTATGACTCCTTGGTGTTTATCTGAAATATCTAAACTTTGAGCCGACGCACCCGATCAAAGCGCTAATGTATAGATAAATATAAAACACAAATATAATATGACAATGTCAATCTTGATTTTTTTATTTTTCCTCAAGAAATTGAAAGTTTTGACAACCTGCTACGTCATAGGGTATAGGACAGTGAAACTGGCGATTAGAAATGGGAAAGTTAAAATCGAGGGATGAGTCTTGGGTTGTAAGAGACGCAGCGTCGCTACTTTATTCCTCACGACTCAAAACGCATATCTCACTACTTTTATATAAAGGTAGATAGCCTGGTAAAAAAAGGATGCCTGTAATTTTTAACATTTGAACCGTTTTTTATACCAAACAGGTTGCCATGCCGTATCTTTTTTATTTTTATACTTTTTTTTTAGGTCTTTGCATCGGAAGCTTTCTGAATGTGTGCATCTATCGTCTGCCCCTTGGAAAATCCATTGTCCGCCCCCGTTCCATGTGCCCGTCCTGCGGTCATCCCATCCATCTCCTCGATAATATTCCGCTATTCAGCTTCCTTATTTTAAGGGGCAAATGCCGGCATTGTCATACCCATATTCCCTGGCGTTACCCTCTGGTAGAATTAATTACCGGACTTTTCGCGGTCTGCATTTTCCTGAAATTTGGTCTGCAGGTCCAAGCACCGATCTATCTTCTCTTCATTGCAGGCCTCCTGATCATTACCTTTATCGATATCGACCATAAAATCATACCGGACATGATATCCCTTCCCGGCATTCTCATCGGTTTTGCCGCTGCCTTTATCATGCCAGACCTGGGTTATAAAAATTCCCTGGCAGGTATCCTGATCGGCGGTGGCAGCCTCTATACCATCGCCTGGATCTACACCTTGATCACAAAGAGAGAAGGTATGGGTGGCGGTGATATCAAGCTTCTGGCAATGATCGGTGCCTTTATCGGCTGGCAGGGCGTTATTTTTACAATTTTCACCGCATCTGCACTGGGCACTGCAGCCGGGCTCATCCAGATGATCATCAGCCGCAGCAATATGAAACTGGCCATCCCCTTTGGCCCTTTTCTGTCAATGGGAGCCATCACCTTTATCTTTTTCGGACGGGCACTCATTGCCTGGTATTTTGGTATGTTGTAAAAAGGTTGAAGGGTGTGAATTGGTGGTAACAGGTCTCGGGTTGCTATTTTCCAATTTCAAACCTGTATCCGTCCAGAAGCCCGCAGCCGAAGTTCGGTGGCCATATAAACTTCCCCGAAAGAGGTGTCCACAGCCTTTCTTTTTTCAAAAAACTGCAACACCGGTTCGACAACCATATTTTTTCGCATGCGCTCAAAAGCCAGGTCCTCAATTGCCGAACGTCCCTCGGAAACAGCCTGTTCGAGACTGTCAAATTCACTCCGGGCAACCGGTGTATAAAGCACAAAACGGCCCATGCTAAGCGGCCGCACTTCAGCTTTCAACGTAAAATCGACCATACCCACCACCGCTCCCACCGCAGTTCCCACGCTAAAAGCTTCCGGCAAAACACATTGACTGTGCAGTTGTTCAAACGCTTTTGGCAGCCAGGCTGCTGCGGGAGCGCCAATACCAATCACAGGATGGGTCAAAGACAACCGATGCTTCAATCGCGGCCCCTCTTCATCGGTTGATTCGCTCGAATCAAACCAGCAATCCAACAGCGCAGTAATTGCATCGGCATTCTTTCCGGCCAGATGTCCGGCCGCGGTCAGACAGATCTTTTTATTGACTATCCGCACCAGCATATCGGCTATAGCCTCTTTGTCGACTTTCAGTCGCTTTGCAAAAACCGACAACCCGATAGCTGCGGCCTTTGGGTTTCCCAGTAGAAGTTGTCCAGTCGCTACCAGCAGATCGGTAGGTGTAAGCGCGGCTCTGATTATTTTACCGGACGTCTCCAGTTGTTCCAGGTCCCAGGACATTATATTCAGGCTGTTTCCGCTCAGCAATCGGTATTCGTTAACCGGTCCTTTTGTAAACGGCACCAGCATGGGATCACTGATTTTATCCGGCGCGCATGCTGCCACATAAAATGTGCAGGGATCTGCAAAATAGGGTATCTTCGGGTTCTTTTCGTAATTGATTTGCTCAAGGATATCGACGGCTTCAGGGTATTTTTCTGAAAAAATACATAACGGTTCCACCCGCCGCGGTCCCACCGCCAATCGGTTCAGGGTACCGTCGGCAGTGCTGAAAATACTGTCTCCGCCAAGACCGACGGTGCGTACCCGGGCCGCCTTCACATGGGTCTTCCAGGAACCGACCATTGCGCCTTCCGGGTCGACTTCAACCCGGCCTCCGGATAAAATCGCCATATCGGTTGTCGTGCCACCCATATCCACAACCAGGGCATCTTTACGGCCGGAAAGATGCCGTGCACCTATAATACTGGCCCCGGGCCCGGAAAGAAGGGTTTCAACCGGTCTCTCTTGGGCCTGTTCAGCCGATAGCAGGGTTCCGTCTCCCTTGACAATCATCAAGGGCACGGAGAGTCCGAATTCCTGCATAACATCCAGGGTGGACTGGATCAGGCCATTAATCATGGAAATCAGGCGGGCATTCCACCACACGGTGGTCGCCCGCTCCATTGCGCCAAGTCTGGAGGAAAGCATATGACCGGAAACCACCGGCAGCCCGGTTCTATCCTTTATCACCTGCGTCACCTGGCGCTCATGATCCGGATTACGAACCGAAAAAAAACCGGAAACAGCAATGGCATCAAGTCCTTCACAAAAACCCGGCAGGCGGCGCTGAAGACCCATAATATCCAGTTTTTCTTTTTCTTTTCCCATGTAATCATGCCCGCCATGCAAATGCATCACCGGCGACATCCCCTTGAGACGTGGATGCTCCGGATCATAACCAGCCAGAATCAGCCCGGCCTGCCCGCCTTTTCCTTCAACAATGGCATTGGTGGCAAAGGTTGTCGCCAGGGAAACAAAATTGACGAAAGCGAATTTTTCTTTCGGCAATCCGGCCAACGCTTTTCGGATACCCTCTATTGGATTCAAAGCGGTGGTAACGGCCTTATGATAATCCAGCACCGTTCCATCCGGTAACTGCACAAGCACCGCATCCGTAAATGTCCCACCGGCATCCAGTCCGATGCCATACTCAAGAATTGTACCGCCTGATTTTTGTTGATCTGTTTTTTGCTGCATATCTTCAACTCCATGGTGATCGTTTTATTGTTTTTTTAGTCGTTGAAAGGTTTAAGGGTTCAACAGTTAATCCGCCAGGATAGAATCCTATATGCTTCCCGATAATAATTGTCAAGGGCTATGCCTTAAAACACCGAAACCGGCAAACGCTTTACAGGTACTTCAGGACAACCGTGGGGTTGGAGATAAACCTACTTGACAGAGCATATTATTTAAATAATAATTCCTTACCATAAAAAAATATAAAAACGGCCATTCATATTCAATACGGACCAGGGAGTCTCTAAGTAGAAAGTGACATTGATGCTGCTGAAAATAAATCCACAAGATCCCCAGCAAAGACTCATTGAGAAAGCTGTGGAGATTCTAAAAAAAGGCGGCACCATTGCCTACCCCACTGATTCGTTTTACGGAATCGGTTGCGATATTATGAACAAAAAAGCCATCCAGAAAGTATATCAGATCAAGGAACGCAAACCATCCAAGCCTTTCAGCTTTATCTGCTCCGGGCTTAAAAACATCAGTGATTACGCTAAAGTTTCAAACTATGCCTATAAAACCATGCGACGGTTGTTACCCGGCCCATACACCTTTATCATGGAAGGCTCCAGGCTGGTTCCCAAAATCATGCTCACCAAACGCAAAACCGCCGGCATCCGGGTCCCTGATAACCCGATATGTCTTGAACTGGTCAAACGTCTTGGCAATCCGATTATCACCACCAGTGCCATCGGGCCTGATGAAATTCCCTATCATGATGCATCTTTGATCTATGAAGATTTCGGCCGCCGGCTGGATGCGGTCATTGAAGGCGGCGCGATCTCCGGCATACCGTCCAGTGTGATCTCACTGATTGATGATATTCCCGAAATTATCCGGGAGGGTCTGGGGGATGTCAGCAGTTTTAAATAGCAACCATGCCCTGACAGGCAAAAAAAAAATGGAAAAAGCGGGGTTGGTTCTACCTTTGCCCATTGTTAGAAAAACCGCAGAATATTGAACAGAGAATATCCAATGTCGAAGTATAGGCTTTCACATATTTAATTTCACTGCGTTATCGGCCGGCTGTGTTATACAATACGATATTTTTGGTCCGGCCTTGTGCAATTTAATATGGGACACCCGGTGAAATGATCTGTATTAACTTGATTCCTCAACATTTTTATATAAAAATGGAGCAAAGAACTGCGGTTATTGCGGCAGGCTGCCTAATCCCCTGACCCCTGGTACAGGTACTCTGCATACATCGTCGGCCGGATTACCCGATGGAGAAAGGACAGGATGGATGATGAGCCGGTTATGTATTTGAGCAGGGGCAGTCTTTTTTCCTTTGCAAAGACAGCAGTGACGTTGCCCTTTATCCCTCCCATGCGGCCGGCCCACTCGATGGCATCTTCAAAGTTGCCGAGTCGATCCACCAGACCAATCTCAAGTGCTTTTTCACCTGAAAATATCCGTCCGTCGGCAATGCTTTCAACTTTGTCGGTTTTCAGAGAGCGCCCTTTAACAATGGCCGTTACGAACTGCCCGTGAATTGTATCGACAACCGCCTGCAGCATTTTTTTTTCAACATCGGTCATTTGCCGCGAGGGAGATCCGGTATCCTTGAATTCACCGCTTTTGACGACCACCGGGGTCAATCCAATCTTACCCAGTAATTCCTGAAAATTCGCGAATCCCATGATAACACCGATACTGCCGGTTATGGTGCCCGGATTGGCCATAATACCGTCCGCTCCGGCAGCCACGTAATATCCTCCAGAGGCCGCCACTGCCCCCATGGAAACCACAATTTTTTTTACATTAACTGTTTTTTGGACCTCCCGATATATCTCCTGGGAGGGCCCCACGCCACCACCGGGCGAATTTACCCGTAAAACAATGGCCTTGATGGCATCATTTTCACGAAATTCCTTGATCTGCCCGATAACAACGGTTGCATCGGCGATGACCCCGTTAATTTCAACGACACCGACTTTGTCACCGCCCACCTTTCCTATCCCGGGGTAACTGCATCCGCGCAGGCCAAACACAGCGAGACCGGCCATGACAATAACCGCCATTGATGCAATGCTGCTGAAGACAATCAAAAAATAAAGATATGGATGTCTGCGTGAAAACATAAGATCATGGGATTGAAAGTAAGCATAGAAACAACAGGTGCCACTTAATGTGGCACCTGTTTACATGCATGTTATATGGTGCCATCCAGAAATAATCTTTTTGCTCAATCTCAGCGTTATGAACAAAAATACTCGGAAGATAAAAGTTCGCCTCCGGTTATTTTTGCCTATGCCTTGATCTTGAACAAAAAATCCTGTTTCCGGATGGGCATTACAGCGAAATATCCGTCTTTATTTGTTGTACTTCTGTCTTATTCGTCGTCTTCGCTGAATTTCTCTTTGAGATTTTCCCGCAGGATTTCACCAAAGCTGGATGTGGGCGGCTTGATATTGTTCACATAATCGTTGAGCAGCTCTTTTTCATCCTCAACTTTAAGCCGTTTGACGGAGAGTGCAATACGCCGTTCATCGCTGTTGACATTCATGACCTTGGCGGTCAAAAGGTCGCCTACGTTGAATTCCCCCACCGGTGTTTTGATTTTTTCTTTAGTTATTTCAGAGACATGTACAAGTCCCTCAACGCCCTCTTCCAGTTCAACAAAAACACCGAAATCGGTAACGTTGGTCACCGTGCCGGTGATCTCCTTATTAACGGCATAGCGTTCACGCACAGTTTCCCAGGGATCGGGCTGCATCTGCTTGATTCCCAGTGAAAATCTTTCATTGCCCTTATCAATCTCAAGCACGATCGCCTGAACCAGATCACCTTTTTTATACATCTCGGAAGGGTGCTTGATTCTCTTGACCCAGGAGATATCTGAAATATGGACCAGCCCATCGATTCCTTCGTCAATACCGACAAACAATCCAAAATCGGTAATATTCTTTATTTTGCCCTCGATGATGGTGCCAACGGGATATTTGTCACTAATCACATCCCAGGGATTCGGGGAGACCTGTTTCATCCCCAAAGAGATACGCCGGTTACCCGGGTTGATATCCAGGACAATCGCTTCCACCTCTTCGCCGACGCTGACAATCTTGGAAGGATGCCGTATCTTCCGGGTCCATGACATTTCTGAAACATGAATAAGCCCTTCAATCCCCTCTTCCAGTTCGATAAATGCGCCGTACTCGGTAAGGCTCACAACACGTCCGGTAATTTTAGACCTAACCGGATATTTCTCCGCCGCGCTGATCCACGGATCCTGCGTCAACTGTTTCATGCCTAGTGAAACACGCTCTCTTTCCAGATCAAGTGTCAAAATTTTAACACGGATGTCGTCGCCTACGCTGAAAAGTTCGGACGGGTGTTTGACCCGACCCCAGGAAATATCCGTGATATGCAGCAGACCGTCAACACCACCGAGATCAACAAAAACACCATATTCGGTAATATTCTTGACGATTCCGTCAATAACCTTGCCCTCTTCGATATTGGAAAGCGTATCGGTCCGTTGCGCCTCTAATTCCTGTTCAAGAATGGCCCTTCTCGAAAGAACGATATTGCTGCGTTTACGATTATATTTCAGGATCTTGAAGGTAAATGTCTGCCCAACCATTTCATCAAGGTTGCGGATGGGCCGCAGATCCGCCTGTGACCCGGGCAAAAAAGCCTGTACGCCGATATCAACCGAAAAACCGCCCTTGACCCGGTTTATGATAACGCCATCAACCGTCCCATCATCATCATAGGCCTTTTTAATCGATTCCCACACTTTGACCTTGGCGGCTTTTTCTTTGGAAAGGACAACGACTTCATCTTCTTCGTCCCACCATTCCACCATGACCTCAACAGCATCATCTACCTTGGCATTTACATTACCTTCTTCATCCTTGAATTCATTGATTCGTATCTGACCTTCCGACTTGTAGCCGATATCGACCAGCACATAATCTTTATCAACCGAAATGATTCGGCCCTTAACAACTTCTCCTTCACCAAAACGCTTGAAACTTTCCTCATACATATCCATGAGGTTTTCCATGGTCTCTTCAGCGCCGGCATCATCTGTTGAGGATTCCATTTCAGTATTGTCCGTTTTAGATTGAGATTCACCCACATCTGATTGTGTTTCTCCCTCTCCGGGCATTACAACTGTTTTCTGGACCTCGTTTTGAGCGGACTGCTCGGTTACGTCATCTTTAATTAATTCTTCCATTTAACAAAATACCCCCTTAGCCGATTTTTTTTGTTGCTGTTTCTGTATCAGTACAGCATAACCGCGCTTCTATAGCAAATCATATCGGGAATGACAATAATTTATTTTATATTTTTTTACTTTACGGTTAATTTCAACCCTTTCTCAGGAGTGCTCTATTAGAAAAACTTGGAAACCGGAGTTTAATTTATGACTTATGATTGTTGACTGAAAAGCCTCAAAAACCAATGTAAAGCCTGGAATATAGAACCTGCAACCTGAATCAGGTAAAAAATATAAGCCTATTTTTCAGGAAAAACATGTGCTGATTTTAGTTTAACCTGCTCTATGATTTTTTCAACAACTTCATCGATGGAAAGTGCCGTAGAATCAATCATCACCGCATCATCGGCTACCTTTAAAGGTGCCAGTTCCCTTTTGCTGTCGTTTTCATCCCGACGCTTGATTTCATCAGCTACCTGATCAAGGGTTCGGTCGCTTACCACCGCCGTTTCCGTGAAACGTCGCAAGGCCCGTGCTTTATGTGAGGCGCTTAAAAATATTTTAACATCGGCCTGAGGGAAAACCACCGTCCCCATATCACGGCCCTCGAAAACCACACACTGCTCCTGTCCCAGTTTTCGCTGCAATTCCAGAAGAAACCGCCTGACAACAGGCCTTGCCGATACATCCGAGGCCATCATGGAAATTTCATGGGTTCGTATCAGGCCGGTAATATCCCGGTCGTTTAAAATAAGACGCAACTCTCCGTTTTCACGTCTGATAAAGGCCATATGCAGATCGCCGAACATCCGGTCCAACCCATCATCATCATCTGCGGCAATACCTTTGGCATCCGCTGCAAAGGCCACGCCCCGGTAAAGTGCGCCGGTATCCACATAGTGGAAGCCCAGCCGCTGGGCCACAGCCCTGCTGACCGTGGTTTTGCCGGCGCCGGCCGGGCCGTCAATGGTGATCACCAACCCTGCGGGCCGCTTTTTTTCCGTTTTTTGATCCCGGCTTTCATCCATAATTAAACTCAAGGCATCACTTTTGGCCCAGCACCTTTTCCAGGGCCTTGATAAACTGCTGATTTTCTTCAGGGAGTCCCACATTGACCCGCAAATATTCTTTAAATCCGTAGGATTGCATGGAGCGGACAATAATGCCACGCTGCAATAATTTTTCAAAAACAGCCTGGGCATCACAGGCCACATCAATTAAGAAAAAATTGGTCTGGGTAGCAAAATAATCGACCCCTATTTCATCCAACGCATGATACAGATAGACCAAGCCCTCATGCACCAGACGGACGCTCTTTTCCAGAAACCCGTCATCATCCAATGCCGCAGCGGCAGCAGCCTGGGCCGGAAGGCTGACGTTAAACGGCAACCTTATGCGATGCAGCAGGTTTGACAGCTCAGCAGGCATAATCCCATAGCCCACCCGCATTCCAGCCAGACCATATGCCTTGGAAAAAGTACGCAGGCTCACCAGGGGGCGGGCCTCATCAATATAATCAAGACCTTTTGCCGCATCCGGATCCTGAACGAACTCCAGGTAGGCTTCATCCAGCACCACCACAATATTTTCCGGCAAATCGGATAGAAAACGCTCGACATCACGCTTACAGACGATGGTACCGGTGGGATTGTTGGGGTTGCATATAAAAATCATGCGGGTTGCACCGGTAATACTTTCTTTTATAATATCCAGATCGATATGAAGTTTTGTCAAGGGAACATAAACCGGCGTTGCACCGGTACTGCGCACGCTAATATCATACATCAAAAACGAAGGCCGTGGGATAATCACCTCGTCACCGGGTTGCAGCAACGCCTGGGACAGCAGTGCGATAATCTCATCCGATCCATTGCCCAGAACAATGTTGACCGGTTTTACGCCTAACCGCAGGGCCAGTTTTGCACACAAGTCATGGGCCGCTCCATCAGGATAGCGGTGCAGATTATTCAATACCTTTTTAACGGCCGCGACGGCCATGGGCGAAGAGCCCAGCGGGTTTTCATTAGAGGCCAGTTTTATGGAATTTTGAATACCGTACTCCCGTTCCAGCTCCTCAATAGGCTTGCCCGGAGTATAGGGCGCGATGGACAGAATATGTTCGGGAACGGATATCTTCATAATCATTCACAGAATCTTTAATCAACGGGGTTTCAACTGATAAAAAAGGCTTGCTCCCGCTGATTGCATTGCAAAACCATCGTGGCCTGCCTACCGTCTCGATGCCGCATTGATCCCGGCATCAACGGCTTTCATGTTCAATGGAATCAGCTTGGATTTTTTGGCAAACTCCGTTTTAATACACTCCCGCAGAGATTCGATATCAACGATTTTGCTGCGGGCGACAAAGGCGGAAAGCGCCACGATATTTGCAGAACGGACGCTGCCCAATTCAATGGCGATTTCGTTGACCGGCACACTCAGTTCATCAATATCCTTCCGGCCGGAGCCGATGGAGATCAATGACTTATTGATCAGTATGACGCCATCGGGCTTGACCACCGGTGCGAATTTTTCCAGAGAGGGGCGATTCATGGCCACCAGATGCATGGGGTTTCTGATGATCGGAGATCCAATGGGCCGATCACTGACAACCACTGTACAGTAGGCGGTCCCCCCCCTCATTTCAGGGCCGTAGGAAGGAATCCATGCCACCTCCCGCCCTTCCTC
>CAZFXX010000055.1:0-13608 GCA_964522985.1 uncultured Desulfobacteraceae bacterium | reverse complement strand
GCGTTGGCTTCGATGATGGGGGTATGGCCTTCTCCCAGATAGACAACTGCATCCAGAGGAATCATGGCACCGATAAATTCATGAAAGCGATAGATGCCCTTCATGGCCGGCAGGGTCAACATTTTGCGGTAGTCGAATATCTGGTGCCAGGTTTCCGGGGAAATTTCCTTCAGGCGGTGAAACTGGCGGTCTTGAATAAGCAGGACCTGGCCGCACTCCGGGCAGGTGTAATGTAGTTTTTCAATGGGAAACGTCATGCCGCATCCCAGACAGTGGTAAACCAGTTCGCCGGATGGCCGGGGAAGAATATACGGTTTTATTTTATCAGGGAAAAGTTCCGGTTTCAAAGCGTTATTCTTTCCATTCCGTTCATGTAGGGTTGCAGTGCTTCGGGGATTACAACCGAGCCGTCGACCTGCTGATAATTTTCCAGCAGGGCTGCAACGGTGCGGCCGACAGCAAGGCCGGAACCATTCAGTGTATGCACCAGTTCGGTTCCTTTTTTATTTTTAGGATGGAAGCGGATCTCCCCGCGACGGGCCTGAAAATTTTCAAAGTTGCTGCATGATGAAATTTCACGGTAAACCCCCTGGGCCGGCATCCACACTTCGATATCATAGGTTTTGGCCGCTGAAAACCCAAGATCCCCGGTGCACAGTTCAATTACCCGGTAGGCAATGCCCAGGCGGTTCAGTATGGTTTCGGCATCACCTAAAAGAGCTTCCAGCTCCGCATAGGAGTTTTCCGGATGGGTGAATTTTACCAGCTCCACCTTGTTGAACTGGTGCTGCCTTATGAGCCCACGGGTATCTTTACCATATGAGCCGGCTTCCGAGCGAAAGCAGGGGGTATAGGCCGTATAGAATATCGGCAGGTCAGATTCTTCCAGGATTTCACCTTGGTGGATATTGGTGACCGGTACTTCCGCCGTGGGAATCAGGAAATAATCCCAACCCTCAATTTTAAAAAGATCTTCCTCGAATTTCGGGAGCTGGCCGGTGTGGGTCATGGTTTGACGGTTTACCATAAAAGGCGGCAATACTTCTATATAACCGTGTTCATTTGTGTGGATATCAAGCATAAAATTAATTAAGGCCCGTTCCAGTCTTGCACCGGCGCCCAGATAAAGCGGAAACCGGGCACCGGTAATTTTGGCGGCCCTTTCGAAATCCAGGATATTCAAATTTTTTCCGATGGTCCAGTGGGGCAGCGGCTCCAACTCAAAAACCGGGGGCTTACCGATCTGTTTAACAACCGGATTTTCAGATTCATCTTTACCAATGGGAACCGATGGATGAGGAATGTTGGGAAGGCCCATGATGATCTGGTTTATTTGTTTTTCACTATCTGCCAAAGAGACTTCCAGCATTTTGATTTCAGTAGCCACACTTCGCATCTCCGTCATAAGATCGTCAGCATTTTCGCCTGATTTTTTCATGGCCGCAATCTGGTCGGAAACAACATTTCGCTGATGCCTGAGTTCTTCGATTTTTATAAGAATGGTACGGCGGTTTTTATCTGTGTTTATAAATGTATCAAGGTCTGCCTCGGCACCACGATTTGATAGCGCAGTTTGAACTTCCGATAAATTTTTTCTGATAAACTTGATTTCCAGCATAACAATACCTATTTTATTAAAATTATTAATGATATCAAAAGCAGAAACTGGAAAACAGGCGATATGCCGTTTTGCATATGTCTTTTTTCATAGTTCTATTTTTTTGTCTTATATTTGCAAACAGGTAGCATGGGGTGGCTATTTAGTCAATAATTATTGCGAGTTGACTTTGTTTGTATATTTTTGTATATTATTAGATTAATAACACTATTCGGGAGAACAAAATGGAGGAGATTCAGGAAAAAAAACGTGAGATTCGAGACAAAGCGGCCAACCAGCTGGACACGTTTTCCAGTACCGAGCTGGAACAGAAAACGCGGGCGGTTGAAGACCGGCTTTTTGAATTTGCCAATTTTCTTGAGGCAAAAATTGTCTTGATGTATGTAAATTACAGTAATGAGGTCGATACGCGTGAAATACTTAGGAAATGTTTTGAGTATAATAAAATTATTGTTCTGCCGGTTTTTCATCCCAAACAAAATAAAGTAACAATGCTGAAAATCGATAATCTTGACACCGATTTAAAACTCGGCAGCCGGGGAATATCGGAACCTGACCCGCAACGGTGCAAAATGGTACCGATAGGCAGTCTTGATATTGCAATAATTCCAGGCGTTGCCTTTGATGAAAAAGGGGGCCGCATAGGGTCGGGAGATGGATTTTATGACAGACTGATCCCCAAGCTGCCCGTTACCACCCGAAAAGTTGCGCTGACCCTTGAATGTCAGCTTTTCCCGCAGATTCCAATGGAATCCCATGACAAATATATCGATATTATCATTACCGACAGGCGTGTTATTTATAAAATATAGGTAACCGTTTACGGTCTACAATTAAGGATCAAGAACGGGGTAACATTTGCGGCAACGATGGGTTTCTATGGCACAGGAATTATTGAAATTTGAACGACAGCGGGAAGAGATGGTGAATCGCCAAATCCAGGCACGTGGAATCATCGATCCAAACGTACTGACGGCAATGCGGAAAGTACCGCGGCATTTTTTTGTAAGCGAAGCCCTGGCAGATCAGGCCTATGGCGATTTTCCCCTGCCTATCGGAGATCAGCAAACAATTTCTCAACCTTATATCGTTGCAGAGATGACTCAGGCGCTGGAGCTTTCAGGCACTGATCGGGTTCTTGAAATCGGTACCGGTTCAGGATATCAGGCTGCCATTTTAGCGGAAATTGCGTTTCGGGTTTACACCATAGAACGGATACATCCGCTTTTCATAAAGGCCCGCAAGTTGTTTGATAAACTTTATTACCACAATATCATTACCCGTTATTCCGATGGTACCGCCGGTTGGAGGGATGAAAGCCCTTTTGATGCCATTATCATTACTGCCGGTGCCCCCCGAATTCCACAGGTACTGGTCAATCAACTGGCAAGGGGCGGCCGAATGGTGCTGCCGGTTGGCGGTCAGCATGCACAGGAGTTGATACAAATTTATCGTGACGAAGGTGGAATTCATCAATCCAGCCTTGGCGGCTGCCGATTTGTTAAACTTGTGGGGGAACACGGATGGGCAGTGCATCGGTGAACGGGAGAGTGTTTTCCTGGAAAGAGGCATTTTGGGCCAGTCCGGGACCGCAATCTTTGAAAAGTGCAGCATTGCTTTACCTTAAAGGCGTCTGCATGGGATCGGCCGATATTATACCGGGAGTTTCCGGTGGAACCATTGCACTTATTGCGGGGATATATGAAAAACTCCTGCAGGCGATAAAATCGGTGGATACGCCGGCAGTTCGAAAGATCCTGGCGTTTGATATCACCGGAGCTCTTGCCAGGGTTCATCTCCGTTTTCTGCTTTGTATTTTTTTTGGCATAGGCACGGCTATTTTGAGTCTGGCGCGCTTGATGAATTATTTACTGCATCATTATCCGGTATTTACCTGGAGCCTGTTTTTTGGATTGATTGCGGCGTCTGTCGTGGTGGTGGGAAGGCGGGTTGATAAATGGCGTCTTGGTACAGGTCTCTTTTTTATTGTCGGTGCAGGAGCAGCGTATTTTATTGTTAATCTTATCCCGATATCAACGCCTGAAGAATCATGGTTTATTTTTTTTTCCGGCATGCTTGCGATCTGTGCCATGCTTTTACCGGGGTTAAGCGGTGCATTTATTCTGTTGATCCTTGGTAAATACGAGTTTATTACCGCTACTTTAAAAAACCCTTTTTCCGTGCATAATATACTGATTATCCTGATTTTTTGCTCGGGTTGTCTATTGGGGCTCCTTGGTTTTTCAAGGATTCTTGATTATCTGATTCATAAATATCATGGTCCGACATTTGCTTTTCTTACCGGATTGATGGCTGGCTGTATGCAAAAGATCTGGCCCTGGAAACAGGTGCTGGCAGTCAGAATTATCAATGGACACGAACATATTCTGTGGGGTGGAAATACATTGCCGGCAGTAGTTGATATTCAGGTTGTTTCCGCCGCCGGCCTTGCCATTCTTGGTTTTATGGCCGTCACTGTGCTTGAAAAGCTATCCGATGAATAAACCCGCCCGCCTTGCGTCGATAGTTCAATTTTTGAACCTGTCATTGGTTACAAAAAAACCTTTTGCGCTACTGCCGGTCAACCCGGACCGCAAATTTTTTCTGTAATTTTTTATTAACGATCGGTGGGACCATTCCGTTGATTTTACCGCCAAAGCGGGCGGCTTCCTTTATGATTGAGGAACTTGTGAAGATCCAGCGCAAGCCGGTCATGAGGAAAACCGTCTGGACTTTACGGTTCAGTTTACGGTTCATCAGAGCCATCTGAAATTCATACTCAAAATCGGATACGGCTCGCATACCGCGCAGGATACCGGTGGCATTTTTTTGAACGGCATAATCCACGAGAAGCCCGTTGTAGGTGTCGATTTCGATACCGGAAAAATTTTTCAAACTGGTTTCAAGCATTTCAACCCGTTCGGTAATATTAAAAAGTGATGTCTTGGAGGGGTTGATCAGGATTGTGACGATGATTTTATCAAAGAGTTTGAGTCCTCGGTTAATAATATCAATATGGCCGTTTGTAACCGGGTCAAATGATCCGGGATAGATTGCGATTCGTTGCATTGGATACCTTTCATCCGTTTAAGTTGTGATTATCTGTTCGATAGGTCAAAAAGGAGATCATCGTTTGACCATATTTCCGTTGATCTGAAATTTCAAAGGCCGTAATATTTTCGGGGATTACTTCCAGACGGCTGTGTTCAATGGTTATGCAAGCATTTTTTTGTAAAAGGCCGCTGCCTTCAAGCGCATAGAGTGCGGGTCTAATAAGATCTCTATTATAGGGAGGGTCCATCAATGCCAGGTTGAAGCCGTTATGATGGGCTGAGTGAATTCCAGTTAAACCTTTAAGGATATCCCGTTTGAACACTTCGGTTTTTGAGTCAAGGCGGCACGCATTGATGTTGTTTTTGATGACGGTAAGGGCGTGACGAGAACAGTCCACAAATGCTGCCAGCGATGCGCCCCTGCTTAATGCCTCAATTCCCAGCGCCCCGGTGCCGGCAAACAAGTCCAGGACGGTGGCCCTGGGGATACGCAATGCGAGAATGTTGAAGATGGATTCCCGAACGCGATCGGCAGTCGGCCTTGTGAAGTCACCCTTTATTGACTTGAGCTTTTTGCCTCTCAGTTCACCACCGATGATTCGCAACGCCATATCCTTTAATAAGTAAGTATTTTTGAAGTTTGTTTTTTAGCCTTATGTCAAAAACCCTTTAGACCCATTAACTGCTAAAGGGTTTTCAGTTTTTTTTGGAGGTCATTTTGAGTAATTTTCATCGCCGTTGCCGTTTTGCCGATATCATTATCATTCTGTGATAATTTTCGGCGAATAAACTCTTTTTCAAAGGCCTTCTGAGCATCCTTCAGGCTATCACTGGCAAACAACTGCTTACGGGCCTTCGAGTATTTTTCTTTTTCGACAAGATTGTAAGGGGCCGGAATATCAGGAATATTTATGGTATCGGTTTTAACCATGATGGCCAGCCGTTCCACCAGATTTTTCAATTCCCTGATATTTCCCGGCCAGTCGTAATCGTAAAATAATTTGAGAGCATCCGGTGAAAGTTTCTTTTTTTTGAGCTGGTTGTGTTTGGCACATTCATCCAGAAATATTTCTACCAGCACGGCAATATCTTCCAATCGGTCTCTAAGGGGCGGAACGCTGACGGGGATCACGTTCAGACGGTAATAGAGGTCTTCCCTGAAGTAGCCTTTTTCTATTTCATCTTCGAGGTCCTTGTTGCTGGCTGCAATCACGCGAATATCAACATTTAATATTCTACTGCCGCCAATTCGCTGGAATTTTTGTTCCTGCAGGACACGTAGAATGATGGATTGGGTTTTCAGACTCATGTCTCCTATCTCATCGAGAAAAAGAGTGCCTTTGCTGGCAAGTTCAAATTTGCTGCGTTTTTTTGTTGTTGCACCGGCAAAGGCGCCTTTTTCATATCCGAAAAGTTCGTTGGTGATGGAATCCTCCGGGATCGCTGCACAGTTTAAATCGATGAGCGGCGCTTCAGACCGTGGGCTGAGCTGGTGGATGGTTTTGGCAACGAGTTCCTTGCCGGTGCCATTTTCACCGGTTATCAGAATCCATGCATCTGTTGGAGCGGCTATGGAAATTTGTTTTTTAAGTGCCCTGATGGCCTGGCTGTTCCCGGTGATTGAATTTTTTTCAATGGTTTTTCTGCGAAGATAGCGGTTTTCTTCCTCGAGTCGTCTGAAATTCAGGGCATTGTTAATAGCCACGATGATTTTGTCGATGGAAAGGGGTTTCTCGATCAGATCGAATGCACCGAGCTTGGTTGCCGTGACGGCCGTTTCGACAGTTCCATGACCAGTGATAATAATGACTTGAATAAAAGGATTTTCTTTTTTTATCTCCTTTAGTGTCTCAATACCGTCGATACCGGGCATCCATATGTCGAGGAGAACCAGATCCGGCGATTCGGAATCGATAATCTTAAGGGCTTCGTATCCATTGGAAGCGGTGGTCACCGCAAATCCTTCATCGGTGAGCAGACCGCGTAATGATTTGAGTATGGACGGCTCATCGTCAACAATCAAAATTGATGGAAACATCTGTTACTCCTTGATGAATTAGACAAAATTCGATTTAGACGGTTTCGTAACAAAGTTCAAATTCAAGGCGTGCAAAGCCTGCAATCATGAGGCGTACGGATCGCAGGTTGAATGATTACGAAATGCAGTACAACACAGATGTTGGACTTTTTACGATACCGTCACTCCTTGATAATGTATTAAATTGCTGATCAGGGTCGAATATCATTGATCTGGATAAATTCTTTCAAATTTATCCCAACTTGACGCCCCTCAATCCCTGAACTGTTAACATTCTAAGCGTTGATGCATCTCGTTGGGCACCGTTGCGAAAGCTAAGAATATACCGGATATTTCTTAAGCTTTCGCGCCTTGCCAGCCGGGTACCTTAACTCTAAAAATTTGCGAACTTATTTTTATGCAAACTCTAAATACCTGCATTCATAAGGGAAGTTCAATAACAAATTTAGCTCCTTGTGGTTGATTGTCCTGCACCCGAATCATGCCGTCATGATCCGATACGATTGTACTTACAATCGTCAGCCCAAGTCCCATGCCGGTTTTTTTGGTTGAAAAATTGGGTTCAAAAAGACGAATTTTGTCTTCATCCGAAATGCCATTTCCGGTATCCGCAATTTCCAGCCGAAGCATTTTTAATATGGGGTCATGGGTCATTGTGATCAAAATGGTCCCCTGTCCGACAATTGAGGCAACAGCGTTGTCAACAAGATTTATCATCGCCTGTTTGATCTGTTGCCGGTCAAGCTTGATCTCAGGGATGACATCCTTAATGTCGAATGTAAATCTTATTTCAGGATGTCCTTCCCGGTAGAGTGCCAATGTTTCTTCAATGATGGCCGGCATGTTACAGGCCTTGGGATTGGCTGTCGGAAACCTTGCAAACGATGAAAATTCATTGACTATGTTTCGAATCAGTTCAACATGATCGATGATCATTTGAGTGCATTCTTCGAAAACCGGTTCATTTACCTGTCGGGAATACTTGCGTTTCAGGCGCTGGGCAGACAGACCGATGGGTGTTAGGGGGTTTTTAACCTCATGGGCAATTCTGCGGGCGACCTCTCTCCATGCCACCATTCGCTGAGCCTTTTCAAGTTCCGTCAGGTCATCAAAGACGGCAACAATTCCCATGTGTTGCCCGGTGTCGTTTTTAAGCGCATTAATATGCAGCATAAAACTACGGGGTCGCCCCTGAATCGTTACCTTGAGGGGCAGTTCCATTGATTTGTTCAAAGAATCGTTCAGGCTGCCCAGTATGTCTGTGGCAAGCGCCAAATAACGGCCTTTTAATAGTATTTTATAGCTTTTATTAATAATGTCTTTGGATTTCAGGTGCATCATTTTTTCAGCCGACTTGTTCATTGTTGTGAAAAAGCCTCCGGCATCAAGGGTAATGACACCTGCTGAGACATTTATCAGCACAATTTCCATGTATTGACGACGGGCTTCGATTTCAATGTTTTGTTCCCGGAGCATACGGGCCGAAAGCTCAAGCTGTTCCCGGTTGCCTCGCAAATCCCGGGTCATTTTATTGAAAGAATTAACAAGGCTGCCCATCTCATCATCTGCTACCAGTCCGATGGAAAAACTTAAATCGCCTTCGGCAACCCGCCTGGTCCCCTCAGCAAGTTCCTGGATGGGAATACTGATGGTCTTGGCCATGTAAAAACCGAACCATATTGCACAAAATACAACCAGCAAGGCAACAATTGAAAGTGTAATGTGGTAGGTAACTTGGATTGGTTTTTTCAGCAGCAATATCTGCTGATATTCTTCTATCCCCCGTGATATGGATGCCATTTGTTCGGAAAGAACCGGTGGAATCAGCATGCCTAATACAACGAAGGCCTCGGCCTTTTGTGGGTTTTTACCAAAAGGTACCGTGGCGATGGTTCTGACAAGTTCTCCATTTGAAATCGTATCGGAAATTGTTTTAACCAGGGCGTCATTGACTTTTTTCTGAAGATCGTCGGCTGAAACAGCCATAAAGTGTCTGTTCTCAAGATTGGATGACAGCGCATAAGTGATACGATCTGCATTTGATCCATAAACTTCAACCGCGTGAAGGTTGAACTCCCTTTGCACAATTTTGATGTAGCGGGATAAGTCTTTTTTATTTTTAGGGGATAAAAGATTTTTGTTTGTAAGTTGATATGAAATTCTTTCAAGAAAAAAAGTATTACTTTCTTCCATATGCTGGTAGATATTCCTGCCAACTTTGATGGAATTCTTCAGGGCCTGTTCGACAGGGACATTAAACCAAAATTCAATACTGGTGGTGATAAAGTTTATGGAGAAGAAAAAAAGGATGCCCGCAGGCAGGAGAGAGAGTACGACAAATGCCACCGCAAGTCGGGTGCGTAGCTTGGCGCCCATGACTTTACGTTTCCTATCATAAAGAAGTTTGACCAGATTTCTGAAAACAAGAAATATCAGTAAAATAAGCAGCAGCAGGTTGATGTTGATCAGAATAAACATCAAAATGGTGTTTGAAATAGGAAAAGTACTTCCGAAATGGATGACACGATTTTCAACCAGCGTTAAAAGCGCAACAACAATTAGAATGCATACAATAATAATCGCCTCACGTTTTCTCCGGGTTTGCTCATTTTTCGAAAATATATTGACTGATCTTTTGAATCGATTGTTTTTCATAGATAACCGACAGCGTCATCCGGTTCAAACCGGTTTGCTTTAAAAGTCAAATTTATATTAAAACGCCGATGGAATATAAATATAATTAGACGGCCTTTATTTACCGGTTTACACTTTCTTTAAAAAGGGATGTGTTTTTTTAGCCAATTCAGCATATCGAAATTAAAATCAGATTACACAGTTGCCTGCGTTGCTTTTTGCCAACTTCAAGTTTCACCGCCAAGATGCAAAAGCAACAAAGTGTAAACTAGTTTGGACTTGCCCCGGAGGGTGTTTGTGATTCATGCCTGTTTTTTACATGGTTGCCGCAGTCTGTTAGTAAATGAAGTCTATTGTATACCAATCGGTTTCAAAGTCCCATAAAGAAATAAAAAATAGAATATAATGGAGATAAAAGGGCAGGGTAAGTTTGCTGAGCTCAGCTTTGGCACGTATTTGATACCGCTGGCCTTTTTCAAGTTTGGCCAGAGATATGATTTTAAAACTGCTGATTTCAGTCATTAATTTCTGAGCTTCCTGAAATGATTTAACAATGACAGCGTCGTTGTTTTTCCATGATCGTCGAATTAAAAATTCTTTTTTTAGGTTATTATATTTGATGGTGCCAGTAATTTTATTGGCGGCTATTTTCTTGTCTTTCCACAGTTTTCGGGTTTGATAAAGGTTAATGATATAGGAAAATGAAGCCGGCACGCCACTGAAAATGGCTTTTTTCATTTTTTCACGAAAAGCACCTTCAACATTCAGATAAAGTAACAGATCATCACGGGTATTGGTGATGATGATATGGTTCAACTGTGCTTTCTGAGCAGAGGCGGTGTCAGAAGCGATCATGAAAATACAGAGTAGTATGATCAATATTTTACGATTGAATAAGCGTTTCATTTAAATTTGGACCGGTATCCCTCGAACAGGTATAAATATTTTAAGATACAGACAATAAAATTATAATGGATGCTTTTTTAAATGGCAAGAAATTTTGATAAAACGATCGGGCGTTTAAAAACGTCTGATTTGTTGTGAATGTTTTTTGAACAGGGCAGGTGTAACGTGGGGCCGTATGCAATTGTGTTTGCGACCTGGATTCGGTTATATGATGTTGTCAGGGTGTTTGGAAAGCAAGTGTTTCCCAGCAATCTTTTTTTGAAAAAATTTTTTTTAACAGGGCATGATTAAAGGCATGGCCGGATTTGAAGGTTTTCACATGCCCTATCAGAGGCAGGCCAAGAAGAGAAAAATCACCCATACAGTCAAGCAGTTTGTGCCGTACAAATTCATCTTCATAGCGCAGCCCGCCAGGGTTGAGGATTGTATCTTTGTCTATGACAACGACGTTTTCGAGTGACCCGCCGCGGGCCAGGCCGTACATTTTTAGATATTCATACTCATGCAGGAAGCCAAAAGTACGGGCCGGAGAAATTTCTTTCTCAAACACCTCGGCGGAAATATCAAAACAGCATGTCTGCTTTTTTATTAATGGATGATCATATTCGATGGCGCATGTTATCTTAAAATTTGCCGACGGGTATATGGCGACAAATTTACCGTTTTCATGCAGTTCAATGGGGTGTTTTATTTTTAAAAAATATCTGGATGCGTTCTGTTTTTTGATTCCACCTGATTTGATAAGGGTTGTAAAGGGCCTGGCGCTGCCATCCATGATCGGCATTTCATACCAGTCAAGCTCAACAATAGCATTATCGATTGAAAGTCCTGCAAAAACGGCCATAAGATGTTCGATGGTTGACACAATACAGCCGCCGGCGCCGATAACTGTTGCAAGGCTTGTATCCACAACCTGATTAAAGTGTGCAGATATGCAGGGCCTGTCCGGAAGATCAGTCCGAATAAATTTGATGCCGTGATTGACAGGCGCCGGTTTAATCGCCAGATTGACCTGTTTGCCGGAGTGAACGCCGACACCAGAACAAAAACTCGCACGGGCCACTGTCTGTTGTTGATAAGATACTTGCACGATATTTTTATTTAAAATTTTCCGGTATTTGGCTAAAGCCCTGTAAATGGTGGCCGACCGAAAGATATATTGTTTATATATACAAAAAATTAAGCCCGTTTGCTAACAACTATGTTTTTTTTATTATGGACAAAAGCTGCTGTTTGCCGGGACAGAATCGCCGATGATAAATTTATAACGAAACTATGAATTGTTCTCCAAAACAGTATACTTTTTTATACCACCCTTTTAGATGATCGGTATTGTTTTAGCAATAAAAAAGATTGTTCTTGGTAATGACGTCTGATATAAATTATCAATTCGAATAGTTATGCGTTCTATTGCAGATGAAATACCAAAAAGGGGGGCAGAGTGCTTGCAAAGATCTTGAGCAGTGCGGTGATTGGAATAGATGCGTACCTAGTTGAGGTTGAGGTAGATATTGCACAAGGGCTGCCTAACTTTACAACCGTGGGTTTACCTGAAACGGCTGTTAAAGAAAGCAAGGAAAGGGTTAAGGCGGCAATCAGCAATTCAGGATACCGGTTTCCCGACGATCGAATTACCGTCAATCTTGCACCTGCCAGTATCAAGAAGGAGGGTACCGGATTTGATTTGCCGATTGCGCTGGGGATACTGACTGCTACCCGGGTTATTTCGCAGGAAATTATTTTAAAATACCTTATTTTGGGTGAATTGTCCCTTGACGGCCGCATCAAACCGGTTAAAGGATCGCTGCCCATGGCCCTTGCCGCCCGGCAGGCTGGATATAAGGGAATTATCGTACCGTTTGACAATGGCCGGGAAGCTTCCGTGGTGAACGGGATTTTAGTACTACCGGTCAAAACACTGGCCCAGGTGGTGGATTTTATCCGCGGATTTACACGAATCACACCAGAGCAGATCGATATTGCAGCCGTCTTCAGCCGGCAGACCAGAAGCCAGGTGGATTTTTCCGAAGTTATGGGGCAGGAACATGTCAAACGGGCACTAGAAGTTTCCGCCGCCGGCGGGCATAATCTGCTGATGATGGGGCCTCCGGGGTCAGGTAAGACAATGCTGGCCAGACGTCTTGCCACAATTCTGCCACCCCTGACTTTTGAGGAGGCGATCGAGACGACCAAGATTTTCAGTGTAACCGGTATGCTTGAAAAGGATCAGGCCTTGGTAACGTGTCGGCCCTTCAGAGCCCCCCACCATACCATATCGGATGCCGGGCTGATTGGCGGCGGCCATATCCCACGTCCCGGAGAAGTGAGCCTGGCTCATAACGGTGTGTTGTTTCTGGATGAACTTCCCGAATTTAAAAAACATGTGCTTGAAGTTCTGCGTCAGCCCCTAGAAGACTTGAGGGTGACCATTTCCCGGGCCTCTTCAACGATTACCTATCCAGCCAGTTTTATGCTGATTGCCGCCATGAACCCCTGTCCGTGCGGATATTTTTCAGACCCGAAACATGAATGCCACTGCACTTTTCAGCAGATCCATCGGTATCGTTCAAAGATTTCAGGCCCCCTGTTGGACCGTATCGATATCCATGTGGAGGTTCCCGCGGTGCCGTATAAAGACTTGATGGGGGATAGCAAAGCTGAATCTTCCGAGAATATCCGTCAAAGGGTTGTCGCGGCCAGAGCGATTCAGACAGATAGACTCCGGCGTACAAAAATTCACTGCAATGCCCAGATGAGCAATAGGCACACCAAAAAGCATTGCCGCCTGGATGATGCATCCTACATTCTTCTCGAATCGGCCATCAGTAAACTGGGACTGTCGGCCCGTGCCTATAACCGTATCCTGAAAATATCCCGCACCATTGCAGATCTTGCCAACGAGGCAGATATAAAAGTGGAGCATGTTTCAGAGGCGGTCCAATATCGGAGCCTTGACCGGGGCAGATTTCGTATTTAAAAGAAATAGTAACCGCTTACCACTACAGCTCGCGGAAAACGCGGGGGGATATCCGGTTTCAGAATTCCTTTGAATTATTAAAAAATAAGCCTTCCTTTTTCAGTCCCTCTTCTTACGATAACGCTGTCTTGGTCGATGAGAATAATGACATACCCTTCGATTGAACTTTTTTCGCGGAGAATGCGATTGTTTATGACGGTCATTCGGTCTTTGGCATCCGGGGACCATGAGATTGCCTGCAGTTTCAGAATCGAGGGATCGACAGCCTGGATATAAGGTGTTGTAATGATTTTATCGGCTTGACCCGTGGCCGTTTTCCGGGCCGTCCGGGAAGCAGCTTTGTCTTTTTCTTTATCCTGTGTGAGGGGTTTGCCGGTATCGA
>CAZFXX010000054.1:0-13709 GCA_964522985.1 uncultured Desulfobacteraceae bacterium | reverse complement strand
GATATCATGCAGGATCTGTGCAATGTGATTTATGACCCCACCTTTTTTATCCAGACCCAGAAGTACGATGACCAGACCCGGACCTTCTGCACCAACCAGGGTGGATTTGTGGCCCTTGAAAGCTACGAGGATTTTGCCTGCGTCAACGGACACGCCTATCATGACAAAAAATCGGACAACACCAACTTTGCGTTTCTTTCCAAAGTAGTGCTCACCGAACCGGTCACGGACAACCAGGCCTATGGCGAATCCATCGGACGCCTGGCATCCATTATCGGCGGCGGTAAACCGATCCTGCAGCGTTTTGGTGATCTGAAGCGCGGTCGGCGCAGCACTTGGAACCGCATCAAAAAAGGGTATATCGAGCCCACCATGAACGATGTTGTGTGCGGTGATATTGCCATGGCTCTGCCTGAACGTATATTGAGCAATCTTATTGAAGGATTGGAAAAACTTAATTATATGATTCCCGGCGTGTATAATGACGAAACCCTGCTTTATGCACCGGAAATTAAATTTTTTGCGACTCAGGTGGAGACTTCCAATGACCTGGAAACAGGCATCAAGGGCATGTATGTGGCCGGTGACGGTCCCGGGGTTGCCGGCAATATCGTATCGGCCAGTGCCACCGGACTGATTCCGGCCAAGGCGATTTTAACCTGAGTCAAGCGATTTTTAAGTTGCTCTGCACCGATCTCTTGCGCATCAAAGATTTAGGAAAATCCTCAATATATTCATGGGTATTTCTGCAGTTTTTGTAAATCTTGCCAAATCAAGATCTCAGCACATCGCTTTCCCGAGAAATGCACAACTCGGGCTTAACAAAAACAGGAAAAAAACCATGAGTACCGAGAATCTGAACCCCGGAAAACTGCTCCAACTATCCGGGTCTTACTGGAAAACCTGCACCCTGCATGCCGGTGTAAAACTGGATCTTTTCACGGTACTGGGTGAAAAAAAATGCACCTGCCAAGACATTGCCGGCAGAATCAATGCCGACCCGAGGGCCCTGGCCATGCTCCTGAACGCCCTGACCGCCATGGAACTTCTGGTTAAAGAGGGTGATACCTGGGCCAATACGCCCCAGTCTACCCTGTTTCTGCGAAAGGATATGCCCCGGTATATCGGGTATATGATCCTGCATCACCAGAACCTGGTTGAGTCCTGGTCCAGACTGGATCAGGCCGTAAAGACCGGATCACCGGTAAGGGGCCGAGTCTCACACCACAGCGAAGAGGCGCGGGAAAACTTCCTCATGGGAATGTTTACCCTGGCCATGGGGTTGGCTCCTGATTTGGTGCCTAAAATTGATCTTACCGGCCGGAAACACCTGCTGGACCTAGGTGGCGGGCCCGGGACCTGGGCCATTTTTTTTTGCCGCCACAATCCAGCGCTTACAGCCACGGTCTATGACCTGCCCACCACCCGGCCCTTTGCCGAAAAAACCATTGCCAGGTTCAATATGGCAGACCGCGTTAAATTTTCAGACGGCAATTATGTGGACGGCCCGATTTCAGGTTTATATGATGTTGCCTGGCTGTCGCATATTTTTCACGGAGAAGGCATGGACGACTGCCGGCGGGTTATTCGAAAAACTGTGAATGCCTTAAAGCCAGGCGGAAGGATCATTATCCATGACTTTATTTTAAATGATACCATGGACGGTCCCCTTTTCCCGGCTCTTTTTGCCCTGAATATGCTGGTGGGCACCCAGTCCGGGCGGACTTATTCAGAAAACCAGATAAAGGACATGCTGAAACAGGCCGGTGTAAAAAAGATCCGGCGTATACCGGTAGATACCCCGAATGATTCCGGTATCATCATGGGCATTTGTTCCTGACGGGAAAGGTTGGTTAGGCTATAGGCAGAAGGCTTAAGGGTAAAGGTATTCTGTCTATTTGGTGGGCACAGCCACACACTTTGCTATTCGTTATTTAGCCTTCAGCCCTTAACCTTCAGTTCTCACCCTTCAGCCTTTAACCGTCTACCTAAACAACCTTCAACATTAACTTTGACACATTCAACCTGTTTTGATACATCTGTACACTATTCCGGCAGTTGCAAAAGCCCTTAACCTGACTTTTATCATTATCTTATGATTACGGATTTGATATACAGATGCCCGGTTTGCGGCATATTTGACTGGTTTTCCAATGGAAGGTGCACAGGTTGCAGCGCTTCGGTAAAACTGCTTTCCAGATCCCGGCTTTCAATTAACGGGAAAGCCGGGCATGTTTCATACTGGTACGCCAGAGTGCTTGGTTTTGAGCTGCCTCAGGCCGTGGATGGAATAATCCTGGGCAGCCGTCGGGTTCGGCTGTTCAAGGAGACGTCCAAAGAAGTTTTCAAGGGTCCGGCCGGCATCATTGCAACCCGCTTCCATCGCCGGCCCGAGGATGAGGGAACCCTTTCACTGAAAGAAGAACAACTTGTTTTTTTCGGCGAAAAAAGTAAGGAAAACATTCTGCTCAAATCCATCAGTGCCGTTACCATAGAATCCAATACCGTCATCATCGTCTGCCGTGGCCAGGGTGTCTTTTTTTTCGATTTCCTGGAAGAATCAGGTAAAAAATGGGAAGACTGCGTTCAAAAGGCCATCAGCAGGTATCATGCGCCTGAGTGTATCATCGAGTTTTGTCCCCGGATAAAATTCGCTTCAGATACACGGCCGGCACCAATACCGGCTATAACGCAGCGGCCTGTACGGGTTCCGGGACATCGATGGTATAAAAAAGAACCAAAGATATTGGTTGCCATTCTGAAGGTCGTATTAAAGCTGATCATAACAATTGTTTTCCGGATTCGGGTCACGGGCCTTGACCTAATTCCTGCAAAGGGGCCGGCCATCCTGGTGGCCAATCATGCGTCGTTTCTGGATTCGATTATTTTATCGGTCTATCCGCAGCGCCACATCTGGTTCATGGCAAAAAATTCGCAGTACGCACACCCGCTGATGCGCTGGTTTTTGAAACTGGTCCGGTCCTTTCCGGTAAGGCGTTATACCACGGATGTGCAGGCAGTCAGAAATGCTTTGCGTATTCTTCAAAATGGACATATTATGGGGGTATTTCCGGAAGGTGAGCGCAACTGGGACGGGAAAATGATGAAATTCAAAAAGGGTACCATGCGTCTTATTCTGGCTTCCGGACACCCTGTTATTCCGGTGGGAATCCGTGGGGCCTATGAACTCATGCCCCGCTGGACCACACGTATTAAAAGGGTGCCGGTGACCATCAGTTTTGGTGCCCCCATCTGTTTTGAGCCGGTCCCAATACCGGCCCATAGTTCGGTACAAATCCGACATGTCACCGAAGCACTGCGTCAACGTATTGAAACGCTTGTCAAACAGGAGAATTGAATGGATCAGGAAAATAATATTAATCATCTGCGGGCTGAATTTTTAGGCTTGGTGGAAAAATATTTAACCCCGGTGGCCATACGTTACGGGTACAGTGACATCCCTCTTGAAACCAACATAAAATGGCGGCCTCTCGTACTGATGCTGGGAAATTACTCTTCGGGAAAATCCACGTTGATAAACGAACTGCTGGGCAGCGAAGTCCAGGCTACTGGCCAGGCCCCTACGGATGATTCTTTCACGGTGATTACCTGGGGAGAGGCTGAAAATGATACCGCTGCCGTGCATGTTGTGGAAGAACGAGATGGAAAATTTCTGCTCAATGATCCGGAATATCCATTCGATGGTCTGAAAAAATACGGTCAACGCTTTGCCTCACACCTGCGTCTTAAAAAAGTTAATTCTCCATTTCTGGAAAATCTGGCCATCATCGATACCCCGGGTATGCTGGACAGCATTACCGAAAGAGACAGAGGGTACAGCTACCAGAATGCCATCGGCGAACTGGCCCGCATTGCCGACCTGATTCTGATTCTGTTTGATCCCCACAAGGCCGGTACCGTGCGGGAAACCTACACCAGCATCAGGGATACACTGCCTGCCCACACATTTGAAGACCGTATCCTGTTTGTGCTCAATCGCATCGATGAATGCGCATCCTTAACCGATCTTTTACAGGTATACGGTACACTCTGCTGGAACCTGTCACAGAGTACCGGCCGCAAGGATATCCCCGTTATTCATCTAACCTATTCACCAAGGGCACGGGATACCGGCCATCCGCCTAACGGTTCTAAGCAGGATATGCGCTATCTGGACCTTATCGAAAATCAGCAGGAAAACTTGAAAAAGGCAATTCTTCAGGCCCCGCACCATCGCCTGGACAACTTGGCGACATTTATCGAAACCCATGGAGAACGCCTCACCCACATGACCGAGGCCCTGTTCAATTACCGCCGGCAATGGCGCAAATTTGTCATTAAATTCGGTTTTCTGGGGCTTTTGTCAAGCCTTGCCGTAGGTGCCGGTGCCGCATTCGGAATCGGTACTTACCTGGGCATACTAGACCCTATTATTTTTTCAAGTGCAGGTGGAGGCACCGCCCTTGTTATTTTTTTCATATGGATGACTTTTTTAAAGAAAAAATTTGCAAGTCGCTTTCTGGGCAAGCAGCTTACGGACCTGGACAGCCTGACATCACTGGACAATCAGGCCCGCAGGGACAGTTGGAAATCGGTTCGAGATATTGTCCTGGCCTATCTTAAAAAAACCGGAGGTGTCTATTCCACGGGGGATGTGGAGTATGAATATTTTTCAGTAAAAAAAGTATTTGAGAGAGGTACCAAGGAAATAAGGGGGCTCTGAATGAAATGACCACAGCCCGCCATGACGATATCAGGCCGGAAGAAGACGTGGATGAGGATTCCCAAGAGTTGGTGTACAGCCCAGGCCCTCGCTTTGTCACAACATCCAAAGAGACTCAGGACGAAGAATTTCCAAAAGAGTAACTGATCTGCCCTGTTCACGGTTTAAGTGATCAAATTCCAAAAATTTAACGATATGGCCGTCCTGCACGGCAGTGGCGGCCTTTCCTCAAATGGTTCAACCCCATCATTTCTCATTCGTCCAAAATTCAGCATTCATAGTTCAATATCCCCCCATCTTTCCCCTTGTTTCATACACAGAAGAATAGTATCATATCTAAATAGAAGTGTTCACATATAAAAAACCGGACCCAAGCAAAAACAATACAAATCATCAGAAGAGAATTAGATCAATGAGAAAAATTGCAATTGCCATGGCCAAGGGGGGTGTAGGGAAAACAACCACTGCCGTAAACCTGGCTCACGGGCTGGCCATGCAGGGGAAACGCGTATTACTGGTGGATTGCGATACCCAGGGGCAGGATGCGAAATTTCTGGGTGTCAAGCCCGAGTACGGGCTCTACGAGTTTATCACTGGAAATGACGGCAAGGGAGCAGCCGTTGCCAGGAATGAGGCGGTTTACCTGTGCCGGGACAACCTGTGGTTACTGGATGGCGGAATCAAGCTGGTAGAACTGAAAAACTGGCTCGGCGAGCAGCCCGGAAACGTGCGCCAGAGTGTGCTGCGAAAATCTATTGTCCCTAAACAGGGAAGCATCGATTACATGATTTTTGACTGTGCTCCGGGCTGGGATGTGTTGAGCGTGAACATCCTCATGACCACCCGAGAGGTCCTTTGCCCGGTTGCCCTGCAGGGGCCGGCCCTGGAAGGTCTGAAAACATTTTTCGGTTACCTGATGTCGGCCCAGAGATTAAATGAAGACCTTCAACTTAACTATATCCTGCCGACGATGTTTGACAAACGGACCCGTCAGAGTTTCGATATTTTCAGGCAACTGAAAAAACTGTTTAACAAACAGCTCTGTGCACCGATCCATTATAACGTCCGTCTGTCCGAGGCACCGTCTCGGGGAAAGACCATTTTTGAGTACAGCCATCAGGCTATTGGGGCTCGCGATTATGAAAAATTGTTTCGGAGGATTGAAGACGATGGTATCAGACAAAAAGAAAACCCTGAATTTACTTGAAGACAACCCCTTCGATCCGGTGAGCAGCGCTACAGGATCGATGATAGAAACTCGAACAGTAGTATCGAAGAAGGATTCTGTAGAAGAAAGTAAGAAAATACCCAGATCTATAAAAAAAAAGGTCGGGTTTTATCTTTCCGTGGATATCCTCGAACGATTTAATCGTAAATTTCATACGCTCAAGCTGGAAGGGATGGCCATCGAAAACAAATCAACCCTGCTGGAGGCCGGTCTTTCTTTTGCACTGGATGATATGGACAAAAACACCAAAAGCCGAATACTGAAAATCTTTGCAAAACATGGGGGCAGTTGATGGATATGAAATTCTGCAGCAACTGTGGGGCGCCGGTTTCAAAACGTATACCCAGAGACGACAACCGGGTGCGTTTTGTCTGTGATGTCTGCAAGACCATCCATTACCAGAACCCCATAATGGTCGTGGGCGCCATACCCGAATACAAGGGCAGAATACTTTTATGCCGGCGTGCCATCGAGCCGCAGTATGGAAAATGGACCCTGCCCGCCGGCTATCTGGAAAAC
This sequence comes from uncultured Desulfobacteraceae bacterium, assembly GCA_964522985.1. Taxonomy (GTDB): domain Bacteria; phylum Desulfobacterota; class Desulfobacteria; order Desulfobacterales; family 4572-123; genus 4572-123. The sequence goes on along the minus strand of CAZFXX010000054.1, from coordinate 7,239 downwards.
AACGAAACCTTGGCCCAGGGTGCCGGGCGTGAAACCCTGGAAGAATCCGGTGCCCGGGTAACGATTCTGGAACCTTATGCGCTGTTCAACCTTACTTTTGTCAGCCAGGTCTACCTGATGTTCCTTGCCAGTATGGCAAATGCTGCCGCTAAACCGGGAAAAGAAAGCCTGGAGGTAAAACTGTTTACAAAACAGGAAATTCCATGGGACGAACTGGCATTTACGGTGATCCGGGAGACCCTTCGCCTTTATCTCAAAGACCTCCCCACCGGCAGATTCCCCTTTCACACAGGCGATATCCATCCGGACAATTCGGAAAGGCTATGAAAATCAAACGCTCGACATCGAATTTTGAATGACGGCCATGCCCTGTCAGGCAAAAAATCAAAGATTTTGACGAAGTATGAAAGATGTAAGTGGTGCGTCGTGGGTTGTGAGAGACGCAGAATCGCTACTTTATTCCTCACGACTCAAAACTCATATTTTACTACTTTTATATGAAGGTCTTCTGCCTGTTTTATTTATAAAAAGACAGAGCAAAGCGATAACACAAGTTTTCAATTTCCACGATTCAATTTTCCACCTTCGCCCTGTCGGCCATTGTTTCACACCGCAACTGATGCAGGATTTCACCTGAACGCGCTCCCTGGTCGAAATGTTTTCGGGGCAGTTTTATGGACAGCAGGATTTTAAGATCGGCTTTGGCCTGGGATCTGAAATCGGTCTTTTGATCGGCTATTGCAAGTGCAAACATCTCATCGACAAGGGAAAGTTTGTGAAGCTGCAGGAGAAGATCGACCTTTGTGTTTACGCGCAACCGGTTGTAATTGCCGACAGCCATATGACGGCTGGCCGCAGCAGCCCCGGCGGCAATGAAGCGTTTGGGCAGCTTAAGGCGCCTTCCCAGATATAGGGCTGTTTCCCGGCCAATCCTGTCATGGTTATGATGACTGGGCCATTTGGTCGGGTCTGTACCGGCCTTGCCCAGGTCATGACACAGGGCCATCCACACGCCAAGGGGTGAGCCACTCAGGCAATCCATGACCTGAGACAGATGGCCGATTAATGACTTATTATGAAACGGCAACGGCCCTGCCGGTATCTTAGCGGCATCTGCCAGCTCGCTGAACCAGGGGAACATACAGATTGTTTTGGAAATAAGACGCAGAAAATTTCCGGGTCGCTCACCGGCGCACCCCCGAAGGGTTTCATTGCCCACCCGCTCGGCTGCAATATTGGCCAGCAATCCTTTTTCCCCCACCTGCTGCATTGCCTCGGATAAACTGCCATGTATCCTGAAATCAGGCATGCAGGCGGCAAACCGGGCGGCCCGAAAAACCCGCAGCGGGTCATGAAAAAAATTTGCAGTGGAAACAGGACGCAGAATTTTGCTGTGAAGGTCGGAAAGGGCCAGGGGATGGGCAATCAGGTGGCCTTTTTCATCCCTTGCCATGGCATTGATGGTAAGATCCCGCTGCAGCAAATCGGATTCGATATCCGCGGCATCGGCAAGGGTATATTCATCACCTTTAACAATATAAACGCAGGCCCGGCTTCCTACTTTTTTGGCACGGGGAAATCGCTGCAGGAATTCAGATTCCGAAGCTCCGAAGACCACATAGTCTTTGTCTTTATAAGCGCGGCCTGAAAGTTCGTCTCTCACTGCGCCGCCCACGCGATATAGTTTCATTTTTGTAACCGTTCAGGACGCCCCTTTTTTTTGGCCGTTTTGAAATTTTTTCAGCAGAGAATCCGGGGCTCCCAGAAAATAAAGCAACCTGGAGATATTGTCCGAGGTAATGATGCCGTCGCTGAATTCCCTGAGGGCTTTTTTGGGGTTGAAAGCAATGGCCAGACCCGCCTTTTGCAGCATAAACCGGTCATTGGCCCCATCGCCGACAGCCACGATTTGGTCCACCGAAATATTTTCTTTTTCGGCAATCTGACTAATAATCTCAGCCTTGCTCTCGGCCCCGAGAATACCGCCTTTGATCCGTCCGGTGGTTTTGCCGTTTTCGATTTCCAGTTTATTGGCAAACACGTAGTCCAGGTTAAGCTGTTTTTTGAGATAGTTTGTAAAAAAGGAGAACCCGCCGGAGATCACGCCCACCTTATATCCCATAAACCGCAAAGCCGAAATCAGCTCTTCCGCGCCCGGGGTCAGGTGAATGGTGTGGGTGAGTTTCTCGAGCTGGTCCACGGTTAGCCCCCTGAGCAGGTTCACGCGTTTTTTAATGGATTGGTCAAAATTGATTTTACCGTTCATGGCCCGGTCTGTCACCTTCCGGACTCGTTGCTCCACACCTGCGATTTTGGCCAGTTCGTCGATGACCTCTTCCTTGATAATGGTGCTGTCACAGTCAAAAACCACCACCCGTTTGGGCTTCTGAAAGATGTCGTCACCGCGCAGGGAAACATCCAGCCCTGTTTTATCTGAAAAATCCATCATGACCTTGCGGAAAGCGCCGATATCTTCCAGTTCCGATGTATCCACCGAGATCTCCATGGCAATATACTCGCCCCGGGCAATCATCTTGATGGCCTCGATATTTACCTGGTTTCGGGAAAACATCCCGGACACTTCGGCAACAATTCCCGGACGGTCCGCCCCCATAACCGTCATCAGCATCATCTGTTTGCGGGTTTTGCGACGGCCTTCGTCATAGGCCGCCACATGAAGCCCCAGGCTGAAATAGGCCTGCACCGGAGCCAGATTTTTCATCATCTCTGCTTCGCTGTATCCGGATGTGCTCAGATCAACTACAAAAAACAGCGAAAAATACCCGCGAATCGAACAAGCCTCGATATCGACAATATTGATATGCAGCTCGCCCAAAGCCCGCGTAACGGCATGCACCAGGCCGGGCTGGTCTTTTCCAACAGCGGAAATGACATACAGTTTTTCCACGACAATCCTTTTCTATTTTACCAAAACGGCGATTTGCTTCTTTGTAATCGTCTACATGCCCATCATCCGGCAGGTGCCAAATGTGGAGTCGATAAATATACATTACCAAAAAGCACAGAGGTATGCGAGAATAATTTTATACGCAACAGTGGTTTCAAGTTTTATCCGCTAAATCGCACTGTACATTCCCCATGATGCTGCATCGTCTTCGCGCCTTTCCGACAATCGGAATTGACAGATTCAAAATTTCAGGTCTATGATAATTGTATGAATATTTTGGGAGAACCCTTTCTGACAATTTTGAAAAATTGTCTTGAGCTTGTGACAAAGTGTTAGGGTAAACAGGGTTGGGTAATAACCAACGCCGTTTTTTTTCACGAACCATGGTTAAAGGGCTGCGAAAAGGAAGACGCTGTAATGAAGACTGATTTAGAAAGAGTCGATATACGAAAAGCACATGCAATCGAGATTTTTCTCGCGGGTATAAGGGCTGTGGCACCGGGAAGGGCCATCAAAAAATACTGCAGGCGTCACGGAGATTACTTGACCCTCGGCAATGATGTTTATGATCTGTCTGAATATAAAAAAATCTTTGTTGTGGGTGGGGGAAAGGCCGGGGCTGCTATGGCAGTAGAAGTGGAGGCCATTTTGGGAGATCGGATTTCAGGCGGTGTGATCAGTGTTAAATACGGGCACCTGGCTGAAGTAAAACGTATTAAAATCGTGGAAGCCGGTCATCCGGTACCTGACAAAAACGGAGAGAAGGGGGCCGGGTTCATCTTACGCCTGGCCGAATCGGCCACAGCCGATGACCTGGTCATCTGCCTGATTTCCGGGGGCGGCTCGGCCCTGATGCCCTTGCCGGCCCATGGACTGAGTCTTGGGGACAAAAAGAAAATCACGGGCATACTGCTGGGCTGCGGTGCCACCATCCATGAGATCAACACCATCCGCAAACACCTGTCATGCATCAAGGGCGGTATGCTGGCCCGGGCCGCCAGTCCGGCCACACTGGTCTCGTTGATTCTGTCCGATGTAGTGGGCGATGATCTCGATGTCATTGCCTCGGGCCCCTGTGTGCCCGATTCGAGCACCTTTGCAGACTGCATGGATATCATCAACGGATACGGCATCGAGAAGCATTTGCCCGAAACAGTGGCCAGCCGTTTAAAAGTCGGCCTTTCCGGGCAGATCCCGGAAACACCGAAAGCTGGTGATCCGGCCTTTGAGAAAACTCACGACTTGATTATCGGCCGGAATATAGACGCGATAAATGCGGCAAAATCCGCGGCGGAAAATCTCGGTTACCCTGCGCTGATTCTCTCTTCCATGATCGAGGGGGAAACCAGGCATGCAGCCAGGATCCACGGGGCCATTGCCAGAGAGGTCGTAAAAACGGGCAATCCCATGTCTCCGCCTTTGTGCATCCTGTCGGGCGGCGAAACCACGGTGACCATCAAGGGCAGAGGACTTGGGGGCAGGAACCAGGAATTTGCCCTTGCCGCAGCCATGGACATCGCAGGATATGAAAACATCACTGTCTTAAGCGGAGGCACGGACGGCACGGACGGACCCACGGATGCAGCCGGCGCTGTTGCCGACGGCGCCACCATTGCCAGGGCCGGCGCCCTTGGCCTGGCCCCGCACAAATATCTGGCCGGCAACGATGCCTATCATTTTTTCGAACCCATGGGGGACCTTATTAAAACCGGCCCCACAAACACCAATGTAATGGACCTGAGAGTTATCCTGGTTTCGTAAAAAATTCAAAACGTGCCGAATTTGCCATCACAGCAGCAATTCTAATGTTGGCATTAAGAGGGCTTTGATAACCCGTAACATATTGAAATCACGTTATCAGAAAATGCAGATTTGTGCTTTTACCCCCCATTAAGGATCATAATTAGAATTGCTGTCATCACAAAGAATACATTGACAGGCAATGGCTTCCGGCGATATAATAAAAATGTTGTTTGACCCGGAATTTGTTCCGAATTTAATCTGATACAATTTTGTATTAAGAGACATATTGGTTGCCGCAGCCTGTGGGTATTTTGAATAAATTCAGTATCAATTAAGATGGCCTGTATTTTGCTTACCTAAAAAAAGCCGTAACTACTCACGCAAAGACGGAGACCCAAAAAACCAGGGAGGTCCACCATGAACAAAGCAATTAAATGGATTCTCATCATCGGCGGCGGGCTGACAGCTCTGGTCATCCTGGCGCTTCTCATCATTCCCATGGTCATAGACATTCAGGACTATAAACCCCGAATTGAAAAACGAATCGCCGATGCCACAGGGCGCGCCGTTACCTTGGGCGGAGACCTTAATCTCTCCCTTTTCCCCTGGGCCGGGCTCTCTTTTTCCGACCTGCACCTGGGTAACCCCACCGGCTTTGCAGAAAAGGATCTCCTGGTTATTGCCGATTTTGACGTCAAGGTAAAACTCTTCCCGCTCCTGTTCAAGGATGTCCAGGTCAAACGCTTTGTCTTAAACGGGGTCAAAATCATACTGGAAAAAAGAAAAGACGGGCAGGCGGGCTGGGAAGGCATCGGGCATGCCGGAGAGCCTGATGCCGACACACTGAAACCTGCTGGAAAAAAATCGGGGGAGACTTCCGCCGGTTCATTGCCCCTCAAATCCCTTGCCGTTGGAGAGTTCCGGATCAACAACGGTTCAGTGGTCTGGCTCGATCACGCTGCAGGGGACCGGTATGAAGTTTCCGATTTCAACCTCGACCTCAAGGATGTTTCCCTGGACAAACCGATTCTGATTACCCTTTCCGCCCGGATTGACGACCGCCCCCTGAGCATTCAGGGAAGTGTCGGGCCTGTCGGCAGCAGGCCGGGAAAAGGCACCATACCGGTGGATTTTTCCTTAAAAGCTCTGGAACAACTGGCCATCAACCTTGCAGGTACAATCAGCGATCCTGCAGCCAATCCCGGTTTTGACCTTTCGATCAAAATCGACCCGTTTTCACCGCGAAAGCTGTTCGCCGCTTTGGGCCGTGACTTTCCGCTTCAGACCACGGACCCTGATGTCTTGAATCGCATCTCCCTGACAGCGGGCATCAAAGGCACCCCCAAAGATATCGCCCTGTCCAGAGGGGTTTTAAAACTGGACGACACGGAGCTGAAATTTTTCGCGCGGGCCAAAGATTTTGCAAAGCCTGATATTGCCTTTGATCTGGCAGTCGATGCCATCGATCTGGACCGGTATATGCCCCCGCCGACTGAAAAGGCTGCCGGCGTGCAGAAGGCTGAAACCGTTCAGGCACCGCCTCAAAAGATTGACTACGCACCGCTTCGGAAGCTTGTTCTGGACGGCAGTTTTCAGGCCGGTGAACTCAAGGTTGCCAACGCCCGCATTCAGGATTTAAAGGTCAAAGTGACCGGCCAAAAAGGCCAGTTTCAGCTCAAACCCCTGGCCATGACCCTGTACCAAGGTAATGTGGATACATCCGGCAGGGTGGATGTGCGTCACGACACGCCGAAAACGGATATCACCCTCACCGTCAGGGGCATCCAGGTCGGCCCTCTGCTCAGAGATGTCTTGAAAAAAGACTTGCTTGAAGGCGCCATGCAGGCAAAGGTGAACCTGAAATTCTCGGGGGATGTGCCGGAGCAGATTAAAAAAACCCTCACCGGCGCAGGTGATCTTTCTTTTGCGGATGGGGCGATCAAAGGCGTTGATATAGCCGGCATGGCCCGCAATGTGAAGGCCACCTTTGGTTTGGCCGAGAAAGGCGCAGAGCGTCCGCGAACTGATTTTTCAGAATTGCATGTGCCCTTTACCCTTCAAAACGGCCTTTTCAGAACCGACAATACATCCATTGCCTCCCCCCTGCTGCGGGTTCTGGCCGCTGGCACGGCGGATCTGGTCGGGGAAGGCCTTGATTTCAGAATAGAGCCCAAGGTTGTCGCCACCCTGGCAGGTCAGGGCGATGCTCAGAATCGTTCTGGTATCACTGTGCCGATCCTGGTTACCGGTACCTTCAGCGCCCCCAAATTCCGTCCGGATCTCAAGGGTATGCTGCAGCAGCAGATCGGCACCCAGCTTCCCGATTTGAAAAAAGGGCTGCCCACAAAAGAGGACACCCAGCAACTGGAGGAAAAGGCCAAAGGCCTGCTTAAAACGTTTTCATTTTAGAAAACAGCACAAAGCAGGGAGAACGGCGTGTCAAAAAAACATCTCTGCATCTTGATATTTTCAGTAACGACTTAATTTAATTCAAACTTAACCAAGAAAGGAGCTTGAATCATGGAAAATCTATCATCCAGAATCATCGAGTTTCTGACAATTTACGGCATCAAGGTCATTGCGGCCAT
>CAZFXX010000053.1:0-13711 GCA_964522985.1 uncultured Desulfobacteraceae bacterium | reverse complement strand
GACGGCACGTCTCCGATCATTTAAAGTTCTCAACCGCGCGGTGTCCCCCGTTTTGAAATGGCGTAACTGCCCGCCGGCTTCATTTTTTGATGGCAGGCAAACGGCCCAATGCACCACGGTCTTTATCACCGCACAGGCGGAGTCTGCGGCAAAAATGTTTTCAGCGGGCCCAGGCGCTGCATGATGCCTGCAAACATATCGGGCATCAATGCCTGATCGGCATCGCACAGCGCAGCTTCAAATTTGTTGTGAACCTCGATCCTCAAACCATCGACCCCGGCCGCTGCCGCCGCCATACTCAAGGGCTCGATGAGACCAAGCCGACCGATGTCGTGGATCAGATCGACGATATACAATAACACAAATAAAAAAATGACGCAATTTCACCCTCACCGAGCGCTCGCATCAAAAAAAAATACTTTTAAAAAACTAGCTATGCATGGATGGATGTTTATCCTTTAACAAAGGAGACCGGGGTCTCTGCCGCACAGTTGCCGTCAAGTGGGATACAAAATGACCCAGTGGGCTGCCACAGCGCGGCCATGGAAACGGTTTTGCTGTTTTTTTCCCGGATAGCATCCGGTCTTTTTTAATACTGAAAATATTTACGGTTGTATTTTGGAATATTGTCATTGTGATTTGTTTGTGATTTGTTTATTATAATTTGTCTTTTGACATAAAAAATATGAATTTTCAAACCAGGCTCTTAAGTTGGGGGTTTGGACCTCAAATGAGATGAATAATTCCTTACCCGGTTGCTTTCAAAACGCTGATGATTATTTTATCTAGTGGTATCCTTTACCAAAATTAAAAAATAATATGAACGCATAGGCCCCATTTATTAAGGAGAAATACAAGAAATGCCGATCTACGAGTACCACTGCAAAGACTGCGGTAAAAATTTTGAATGCCTGATCATTGGAAGCGACGCCCCGAAATGCGCTGACTGCAGCGGTAAAAACGTTGACCGCCTGATGTCGGCCTGCGGATTTTTAAGCAAAAGCAGCACCGATAAAACCGTCGGTTCATCGGCAGGTACTTCGAGTTGTTCCGGGTGTTCGGCCACCAGTTGCGCCGGATGCGGTCACTAATGAAATCAACAATAAAAATCGGCACGCGGGGAAGCAAACTGGCCCTGTGGCAGGCGGCCTGGGTCCAATCGGCCCTAAAAAAACGGTCTCCTGAACTAACCGTCGATATCATAGTCATCAAAACCAGAGGCGATAAAATTCTGGATGTCCCGCTGGCAAAAATAGGCGGCAAGGGGTTATTTGTCAAAGAGATTGAAGACGCCCTGTTAAGAGAGGATATCGATATTGCCGTGCACAGCATGAAAGATATGCCCGCACATCTGCCCGAGGGCCTGTGTATCGGCCCCATACCCCAGCGCGAAGTTTCCAGTGATGTCCTGATTTCCGGTGGTGGCAGGCATCTTGCCGAGCTGAAACCCGGCCAGAGCATCGGCACCAGCAGTCTGCGAAGATCGGCCCAGGTGCTGCACGTCCGACCTGATCTTAAAATCGTTCCGTTGCGCGGTAATCTTGAAACACGTTTGAAAAAGCTGGAAGCGGGCCAGATGGATGCCATTGTCCTAGCTGCCGCCGGTGTCAAGCGTCTGGGGCTGGAACATCGCATCACCGAATACCTGGAACCATCGGTCATGCTGCCGGCTGTTGGCCAGGGAGCGCTTTGTATCGAACTTCGAAAAAACGATCAGGATACATACCAGGTCATAAACCATCTGGAGCATGGCCCCACCCGGACGGTGGTTTTTGGGGAACGTGCCTTTCTGAATCGGCTGGAAGGCGGATGCCAGGTGCCCATCGCCGCGCTGGGCCAGGTTCGGCAGGACCAGTTTACCCTGTCCGGTCTTGTGGCCGACATTGACGGGCAAACCCTATTTAAAGAGACACTTTCCGGGCCTGCCGATGCATCAGAAGCCATCGGCACCAATCTGGCCGATCGTCTGGCGGCCCGGGGAGCGCGTGACATTTTAAATAAACTCAAAAATGCGGCACAGGAATAAAATGACGGGAAAAGTTTATCTGGTAGGCGCCGGCCCCGGAGACCCCGGGCTGATAACGGTAAAAGGCTTAGCGTGCATTAAAAAAGCGGATGTCGTGATTTACGACTATCTGGCCGCGCCTGCTCATCTGGCCCATGTGTCTAAAAAGGCCGAACTGATCTATGTGGGTAAAAAAGGCGGAGACCATACCCTCTCCCAGGATAGTATCAATGCACTGATTGTTGAAAAAGCAAAAACCGGTGCCGTCGTCACTCGGCTCAAGGGCGGCGATCCTTTCATTTTTGGACGCGGCGGAGAGGAAGCCGAAGTCCTTATCAGGGCGGATATCCCCTTTGAAATTGTTCCCGGTGTGACTTCCGCCATTGCCGCACCTGCATACGCGGGAATTCCATTGACCCACCGAAATTTTACATCCACGCTGGCCTTTGTCACCGGTCATGAAAATCCGGAAAAATCCACGTCCAGCATCGACTGGGCCTCCTTGACGGGCATCGGTACACTGGTATTTTTCATGGGGGTAAAAAACCTGGCCCATATTGTCGAGCGGCTCATACACCATGGCATGCCGCCAAAAAAACCCGTTGCCCTGGTTCGCTGGGGAACCACCCCGTCCCAAGTGACCGTCAGCGGCACCCTGGCCGATATTGTGGACAAGGTGTCCAGGGCAGGGCTGAAGGCACCGGCCATTATCGTAGTGGGCGATGTGGTCAAACTCCGTGACCGCATGCAGTGGTTTGAAACCCGACCGTTGTACGGCAAAACCATTGTTGTCACCCGTGCCCGGGAACAGGCCAGCGACCTTGCCAGGCAGCTGACCGATCTCGGGGCCCAATGCATCGAATGCCCCACCATTAAAATATGCGGCCCCGAAGATCTGTCAGCCATTGACCGGGCCATTGCACATCTGAATACGTATCACTGGATTATTTTTACCAGTGTCAACGGAGTAAAATTCTTTTTTGACAGACTGTTTGGAAAAAACCTGGATGTGCGGGCACTGCACAACCTTAAAACGGCTTCCATCGGACCGGCCACCGCAGCAAAGCTGCTTGAGTACGGCATCAAAAGCGATATCGTTCCGGAAAGCTACCGGGCCGAATCCGTGGTGGAAGCATTTGAGAACAAAAATATCCGGGGAGACAGGATTCTACTGCCGCGTGCGGCCGAAGCCCGGCCTATTCTTCCGGTCGAGCTGATTAAAATGGGTGCCGAAGTGGATGAAGTTGCCGTATACCATACATTGCAATCACGAGAAAATGCCGACAACCTGCTTAAGGGCCTTACACAAAATCACATCGATCTTGTCACCTTTACCAGTTCATCAACGGTTAAAAATTTCAAGGCCCTGCTGCCGGCCGATGCCACTGAACTGCTGCATGATGTTAAAATCGCCAGTATCGGCCCGATCACATCGGACACGGCCCGGCAACAGGGATTTGACGTTGATGTCACCGCAAAAACGTTTACCATACCCGGCCTTTGCAGGGCCATTGTAAAATATTTTCAAACAAAATAGGCATTACTCACAGAGCCAGGGGTAAAGACAAAAAAGTAAAGACCTTAAGTCCTTCAAAAAGAATGTCGGTTTGTCGTATAATTGCCAAATGCCATGCCCTGAATTTTTTTAGAATGCAGGGGCGCTTGATTTTTTAGTTTAAAATGTTTACAAAATAAGGTATGCTAATAAAGATAAAATTTCTAAATCGCTATCCCCTGACGCCCTATGTCCTTTAATCTTTGAACCTGCGAACGGTTACAAAATATAACGCATGGAACAATATATTAAAAATCTGCCGACAGTTTTCAGGACAATTAAATCCCTTAAAGAAACAATTATAACCAATATTGTTTTTATGGGGCAGACACCGGCAACGACCTTTCATGAAAAAAACCGAAGCGAGATTTTTTTAAAACGCCTGGCTACTTTCCGGGTAGATGAGTGCTCCAAAGACGATTACAACAATCCCATCGGCATTATTCGGGGGACTTCCGACCGGAAACCCCCTATTTTTTTAGTGGCCCACATGGATACAATCTTTGGCAGTGACATCGATCATAACTATACGGTCAAAAAAAATACCATTCAGGGTGCCGGCATTCTGGATAATTCCGTGGGCATAGGTGTCCTTCTGTCGCTGCCGGTTATTTTAAACGCCCTTGAGCTTCGTTTTGAATCGGATATCGTGCTGGCCGGTGTCATCCAGTCCATCGGTCGGGGCAACCTGCGCGGCATCCGTCATCTTTTGAAAACATGGCCGACACCCATAAGGGGGGCCGTGTGTATCGAAGGGGCGGAACTGGGACGGCTGGATTATTATTCCAATGGTATGGTGCGGGGTGAAATCGACTGCCGGATTCCTATAACGGGGATCAGGTCGGATTCTTCCCGGCCCAATGCGATCCTGATGCTCAATGAAGCCATTAATCAGATACTTGAGCTGCGGCTGCCGCAAAAGCCTAAAGCAAACATCGTATTCGGTAAAATATCAGGCGGCTTCAAGCATGGTAAAAATGCGTATGATGCCAGCTTAGGCTTTGAAATCCAGAGCAATTCCGACAAAATGGTAAAATCGTTTTTCCGGGATATCAAAGATATTGTTGATGGATTGAATCACGAAAACGATGTTGAGATGAATATCAAAACCATCAGCAACACCAGCGCATCCCGGCTGAAGTTCAATCATCCACTGGTTAAAAGCGCCGGTGTAATCATGAAAAAACTCGATCTTGAACCGGTCAGTCAACACTCTGAATCCGAGCTTTCGATTTTTCTTTCCCGCCGGGTACCGGCAATCACCCTAGGCGTGACCCGGGGGCAGAATTGTCATTTAAAAAACTCTAAGATGCTGATCAAACCCATGTTCAAAGGCATTGCCCAAATTATCGGGGTTTTAATAGCCATAGACAACGGAGTTTGCGATGAGTAAAAACTGGCTCGCCCAAAACACTTTTCACTATTCCGAATTTCGAGATCTTGAACATCTGGTCCGAATAAAAAAACAGAGAAAGTTGACGATCTCTCTTTGTCTGCCCACACTCAACGAGGAAAAAACCATCGGCAAGGAGATCCTGATCATGCGATCGGAACTGATGCAGCGGGCGCCCCTGCTCGATGAAATCGTGGTGGTCGATTCCGGCTCCAGTGACCGGACCCTGGAAATTGCCCGCAGTTACGGGGCCAAAACCTATGAGGCGATCAATATTCTCCCTGATCTTGAACACTATATGGGCAAAGGCGAAAACCTTTGGAAGGCGCTTTATGTTACAAAAGGCGACATCATCGTCTATCTGGATGCCGATATTAAAAACATTCATCACCGGTTTGCATACGGGCTGATCGGTCCGTTGCTGATGAACCGGCAGCTAAAATACACTAAAGCCTTTTATGATCGTCCCATCAGCACCGGCAAGCAGAAGATGCGGCCCACAGGCGGCGGCCGGGTCACGGAACTGGTTATCAGACCCCTGTTTTCACTTTTTTTCCCTGAACTGACCCAGATTATTCAACCCCTTTCCGGCGAATATGCGGGGTTTCGCGATCTTTTCCAGCAAATTTCTTTCCCCATCGGTTATGGAGTGGAAACCAGCATGATCCTGGATATATATGATAAATGGGGTCTCGATGTCATAGCCCAGGTGGACCTGGAAAAACGTGTTCACCGCAATCAGAGCACCAAGGCCCTGGGCAGAATGGCATTTGTCATTTTAAAAACGTTCTTCAACCGCCTTGAACAACTCGGTATGATTGACATCAAGCGCGATTTATACAATGAAATGATACAGTACAATATAATCAAAGACAGTTGTCAACCCGATATCTACAAAATTCAGGGTAAGGAAAGACCACCGATTATTGAAATCCCCGCATATAGAGAACGATTCAACTGTGCGGGCTTGGTAAAACAGGCAAATTAAAAATTGAATAGTGAAAAATGAATATTTGTGGTATCGCTCTCGCAACGGCATAGCCTCGGGGCGAAGACTGTTTAGCTCTGTCTTTTTATAAATAAAATCGATAAAATACATTGTAATCTGCCCACCCTGTGAAATTCCGCAGGACAAGCGTAGCGTATTTCACCGGGGCGGATTACAATCGAGAGAATAAAAATTCCTTATGAAACAACTGAATCCATCCGACAACTCGCTCTTTTTACCGGATATGGAACTTGTTGACACCTACAAGCGTCACCTGAACTACCTTCGTGTATCGGTTACCGACAGATGCAACCTGCAGTGCATTTACTGCATTCCGCAGGGCACAATCCAAAACCTGCCTCACGCGGAGGTGCTTCGCTACGAAGAGATTCTGCGAATCGTGCGTATCGGCGTTCATCTCGGCATTTCAAAGGTCAGGGTAACCGGCGGAGAGCCCCTGATTCGAAAAGGTATTTATGGTTTTTTAAACAAACTAAATACCATAAAAGGGCTGAAGGATGTTTCTCTTACCACCAACGGTATCCTGCTGAAGGATAATCTGGAAAAAATCAGAGCGGCCGGTATCAAGCGGCTTAATATCAGCCTGGACACATTGGACCCCGATAAATTCAAGCGTATTACCCGGCACGATCATTTCTTCCATGTCTGGGACGGCATTATGAAGGCCCATGAAATGGGATTTGACCCAATCAAGCTTAACGCCGTCATACTAAGGGGAATCAACGATGATGAAATCCTTGATCTGGCACGTCTTTCCCTTACCTACCCGTTTCATGTCCGTTTCATAGAATACATGCCCATTGGGGATGCTGGAATCATCGACGGGCAGACCATATTGACACCGGAAATTAAAAACCGCCTGCATCAATTGGGGGAACTGACCATTGTTCAAAATAAGGTGACCGACGGTCCGGCCAAGCGGTTCAGATTTAAAAATGCACCCGGCGAGATCGGCTTTATCAGTGCCATGAGCCATCATTTCTGTCATACATGCAACCGGCTGCGGTTAACGGCTAGCGGTGAGCTCAGGCCCTGTCTGCTTGCGGACACGCAATTTGATTTAAAAGGGCCCCTGCGCCAGGGATGCCTTGACCGGGACCTGGCTGAGATTTTTTTTAAAACCGCCCGCTTTAAGCAGTGGGAACACCATCTGGCCGGCAGTCATCCATTAAAAAAAGTTGTGGGGCGGATGTCCGCCATCGGAGGCTGAAGGATATGCCCCCGGCAACATTTTCTTGTTAAAAATATTATCTTCAGTGTCGCTCGAGGCATCGCCGAAGTATAATTAAGGTTTGATTCAAGGGAATTAATCAGGAAAAAAATAGAATGCTGCCTTGTATCAGTTGTCTCTGCCCAAAAAAAAGCCTGGGCAAGAGAAGTCAGTCTGCAATAAACCGCACAAAGTCAAAAGGCCCAGGCTTAAATTTTGCTTAAACCACATCAGAGGGTAGTCAGTATCGTAACAATAAAGAGCCCCATGCAACAGGTATTGCAGTGATTCAAGCTTAATGACAAAGGTACATATCGGATAAAAATAAAATAATCAAGTTTTTTTTGCAATCCCCAAAAAAATTGATCTGCTTTACTTCATCAACTCCGGCAAAAGCGTAACAATTTTAAAAAACAGCATCAAGATTGCTACGCAAAGCAGATACGCCGACAGAAAAAAAGACACCCCCTTGAACACATCTCCAAGGGCGATGTCTCGGGCCATGCCGCCAACCACATAGGTGGTCACACCGACGGGCGGGGTGACCGCCCCTAAAGTGGTGATCACTGTAATAGTTACGGCAAACCAGAGCAGATCATACCCCAGCTCAAGTGCCACCGGAAAAAAATGGGAATCGTTATCAGCAAAAGGGCCAGCGCATCCATGACCGCTCCACCCACAATATAAATGGTAAATATAATAGTCATGATCACCATGTTCGGAACCGGAAGTCCCACTACCCACTGGGCAATATCAAAAGGAATCCGGGTGACGGCAAGAAAATGCCCGAATATCATGGCGTCGGCAACAATCGTGATCACCATGCAGGAGATTCGCAGCGTGTCCGATACCGAGGCCACAAACCCCTGCCAACTAAGACGCCCATAGATCACACTGATCACCACGGCAAAAAAGGATCCGGCCGCACCTGCTTCCGTTGGTGTAAAATAACCGAAATAGAGCCCCAGCATAACCAGCAGAAACAGACCGATCATTTCAAATGCGCCGGACAGGGCCTTTAGTTTTTCGATTACGCCTGATTTGGGTCCCGCCGGTCCCCATTGAGGCCGAAAACGACAAATCACATATACCGATGCCATCAGCAGGGCCGCCAGGATGACACCGGCCCCGATACCGCCGTAAAAAAGTTTGGCAATGGACTGCTCGGTGGAAAGGCCCAGTACAATCAACACCACACTGGGGGGAATCACGACCCCTAAGGTCGAACCGCAGGCAATGGCGCCGGTGCTGAGTTTTGAGTTTTGAGTCATAACCGTATTTTTTCATCTCGGGAAGGGCCACGGTGGCCATGGCAAACCCCACGGGCGTACCCAAAAAAAATAGGACAAGGAGCAACGCAATAATCCCGATGACGCCGACGACTGCAAGACTCACGTTACGCCTCCTTTTCAGGTAAAATCGTTCTGATCAGATCCGTCAAAAAAACAAGGGCCAGGGCACCGCAGCCCATGGCCACACAAAAGGTAAAAGGATAATAGATAATCCCCAGCGTTTCAGTGACTTCACCGGAGTTTTTCAGGATACCGGCTTTTTTGGCGATCTGCCATGCTACCACCATAAAAAAAACATCCCGGCAAGGCTGTTTGTAAAATTCAAAGCCAGCTTAGCTCTATCTGAAAACCTGTTTATCAGGATATCCACCGCAACGTGCCCCCGTTGGATCTGGGTATACCCTATGGCAAATGCTGCGGTTACCGCACCGAAAAACCCCATGAGCTCAAAGGTGCCGCGCACCGGCATTCCGAATACACGGCAGCCAATATTGGCACAAGTCAGAACCATCATGCCCACCAGAAAAATCCCCCCGCAAAACATAAGTATCCTGTTTGCATACAGGCTGATACTGTTTAATAATTTCATTTAATTTTTGCTCCGGTCGGAAAAAAACCGTCCTTAATGTCGTTATTTTTTTAAAAAACATCCATTTTTTCCGATTCAGGATGTCCTGCATCAGACATTAGACAACACATTTACATGTTTCTGTTTTTCCCCATTTCAAATTTCAAGTTTCCAATTTCACGATTTAATTTAATTCGTATATTTGTCGGCCAGGGCCCTGACATCTTTTATAATCGCATCAGCGGGCAGCCCTTTAGCCACGGCCCTGTGCTTCCAGTTATCGACGATGGAAGACAGGCGGCTGTCCCATTTTGCTTTTTCAGGACCATCCAGATCTATAAATTCAACATCATAGGATTCTTTTGACCATGCAATCGATTCTTTGACATGACTGTCCATATAATTTCCGGTCCATTCGGACTGTTCGATGATCAAATCTTCGAAAACCTGTTGTACATCGGCAGACAGGGAATGCCAGCATTCCAGATTCATGACTACGGCAAAAGGGTAGATTGCAGTGTTGGCCATGGTCACATAGCGGCACAATTCGGCGAATTTAAAATCCTTTAAAGATTCCAGCGAAGAGAGTTCGCCCTGAACAACCCCTTTTTGCAAGGCTTCCGGGTAGGCTGATTTGGGCATACCCACAGGATTAGCGCCCCAGGCCTTGAGAATCTGGGCTGCACCACCTGAGGCTCTCAGGTCTAGCCCCTTGATGTCATCCAGATTTCGAACAGGCTTGCGGCACATGATATTAGAAGGGGCTGTTGTAAACATGGCCAGGACTTTTACCTTGGCAAACGCCTGGGGTGTATATTTTTTATAAAGATCCAGCAAAACCAGACTGCCACTGCGGGCATTTGATATACCCAGGGGAAGACCTGCAGCATTGGTGACCATAAACCGGCCCGGCTGATAGGCCATGCATAGATTGTCGATATCGGCCTGTCCTGCAATGACGCCATCCATCATACCCTTGGCCCCCAGCAATGTCCCGCCGGGATAGGTATTCACCATCACTTTTCCATTGGTACGTTTTTCTACTTCGGTTTTCCAGCGTTCCATCTGAACACAGGGAAAGGTTGGTGCCGGGAGAAAATTGGCATAGCTCAATTTGATGGTACCGGCAGCGCTATGCACCGGAACCAGGACAGGGATCAGAAGGACGGCAAGTACGATTGACATTAAACCAAAATTTGTTTTTCTTTTCATAATAGCTCCCTCCATACATTCTTTTCTCTTGCGGTTGCTGTCCGGCCCACGGACAATAGTTCAGGGCAAGACATTAAAAATCTATACCCCATGCGAGATATAGCCCGTTTCCAAAGCATCTATGGCCAGCCCCAGCATTCCGGACCTGGATGCCAGACGTTTTTCCAGTGCGGACCGAATTTCCCCGATACTGCAAAACAAACCGTTTTGATCATCTATTTTGGATATTACTGCCATGGCATAGCCCAGCATGATCAGATTGACCGCGCGCAGGTCTTCAATTTTTGCTGCCAGGTTATCTGCATTTACGGGATATACGGGATTGGCAATGTTATCCATATCTCCGCCGGTATGATTCACGACGATCCAGCCCTTTTTTTTAAAAAAAATGATGCTGGGCAATATTTTCCATTTTCAGGGCCAACAGGCCATCGGCCTGCATGGGACGAATCAGGGGACTGGAAAACCGCCCACCTTCAGATGTGACAGCACGGTTCCGCCTCTCTCGGCCATACCGTGGGTTTCCGATATAAAAACCGCCAGCCCTTTATCGATTGCCGCTTCAGCCAGAAGACGGGTAACAAAAAAAACGCCCTGCCCGCCCACACCGCTGATTACGACCTGCTGCTGTATTGAATTGTTCATAACAACTCCTGCTTTCTGATTTTTAAAACCCATCAGGCAACCGGTCGAATCGCCTTTTTGGGGCACACATGTACACAGACCCCGCAATCACTGCACAGTACCGGATCAATCCGGGCGCACTCTTTTTCTTCGTCAAACACAATAGCCGGGCACTCAAACTGATTAACACAGTATTTACAGCCGTCACAATCATCTGTAATTTCAACCTTGACACGGCCCGCGGAGGGATCCGGGTGCATCCGGTCGAGTAGGCAGGGATGGCGGGCAATCATTACGGCCGGGCCGTTTTTTCGGCTATGTACCACCGCTTCTCTGACCAGAGGGATAAAGGTGCCCAGTTGATAAGGATCGGCAGTGCGGACAAAATTAATACCGCAGCCTTTTACCAGTTTTTCAATATCAACCACCACCAGGGACTCGCTGCCAACCCCCCATCCGCTGCCGGCGTGGGCTGGTTCCCGGTCATGGCCGTGGTCCGGTTATCTAAGATCACCAGGACAAAATGAACATTCTGGGACACCGCATCGATCAGGGCCGGAAGCCCGGCATGGAAAAAAGTGGAATCCCCGATGGTGACAACGATGTCCGGTCGTTTGGCCTGGTTTTTATAAGCATGATAAAAACCGGCGGCCTGGCTGATAGCGGCACCCATGCACAGGACCGTATCCACGGCTCCAAGATTGATACCCAGGGTGTAACATCCGATATCGCTGGTATAGATTGCCCGGGGGGCCGCTTTTTTAATGGCAAAAAAACTGGCCCGATGGGGGCGGCCGGCACATAGGGTGGAACGCCGGCCCGGGACCTGGACCGGCTCGAGCAGTGAGTGCTCAATTCCGGCAAATTTTCTGATCACTTTTTCCACGATCTCAGGTGCCAGTTCTCCGACCCGGGGAACCGAACGGTTGATTTTGCCCCAGACCTGCTGTCGGTTTGCCAATTGCATTTCAATGACACCGGTGGTTTCTTCGATAACCAGGATATCCTCATAGACATCTAAGATCTACTCTGTAAATTTTTCATGCAGGGGAAAAGGCTGTAGCACCTTATAGACGGGTATGGTTTTCCACAGATTGAGCTGGCTGAAAATTTCTTTTGCATGGGCCGCGGCTACGCCGGAAACGACCATGGCTTTTCCCCCGACAACCTCGAGGTTCAGGCATATTGGTGCGGTTTTTTCATAAACGGCCAAATCACCCAATTTTTTATCGAGTTGGGTATGAAGCTGAAATCTAAATTTCGGGGTAGCGGCCCAGCGCGTCGGGTCCTTTTGAAAATCGGGCAGATTTTGTGTTGCAGCAATGGTCTTTTCGGCAATATCCTGCCGTGAATGACACACGCGGGTTGTGGGACGCAGCATCACCGGAATTTCAAATTTTTCTGAAAGTTCAAAGGCAAGGGTAATCATCTCTTTTGCATGGGCCGGCGAATCGGGGTCCAGCACCGGTATCTTGGCCATCATGACCATCATCCGGCTGTCCTGCTCGGTCTGGGAAGAATGGGGACCGGGGTCATCCGCGCTGATGATCACGAACCCGCCCCGGGTGCCCATATAGACAGCACTCATCAACGGATCGGACGCCACATTCAGCCCCACCTGTCATGCTCACGGAGGTGCGCAGACCGCTCATACTGCCGGCATAGGCGATCTCAAAGGCGACTTTTTCATTGACGGCCCACTGGGTATGCAAGGAAATACCGTTTTGTTTTTGAAACGCGGCCAAGGCCCCGAGAATTTAAGACGCCGGCGTTCCCGGGTAAGATGTGGCCACGGCGCATCCGTTTTCCAAAAGTCCGCGTGCCATGGCCTCATTGCCCAGCATTAACTTTTTTTTGTCACCGCATTCCTCCCTTTAAATAATCGCCGTGCCCCTGCCGGGCAAAAAAACAAAAATTTTGACAAGGTATGAAAATTTATTCCTTACTATTCGAAATTCATACCTTGCTATTTTCACATAAAAAAAGCCGGGGGTTTTGCAAAGACCCCGGCTTTTGAACAAAAAGAGCCATGAACTGCTTCCCCGCTGACCGCTAAAAGCTGCTCACAACCCTGATATGATTTTATTCAGACTGGTGAGTCAGCTTCCAAATGTGGGCCACCACCAGTACCAGAAACTATTTTTCATGACAATCTCTCAAATGTCTATCCTTAAGTTCTTGAATTAATACTGGAAAGAACCTGCTTTGTCAAGCACATATTGTCTGGATTTCCGGCAAAGCACCCCTTTAAATAATAAAAAAATTGTTTGAAGCACCATTTGGGTAGTGGTATGATTAATAAATATTTTAATTTTTTCGGCATTCTTCATGACCAGTTAAGAATCATATGTAATCATTCACGGTTGAAAAAAAAGCAGAAAAATGAAATTAATATCCCAGATACTTCAATCGTTGCACCTCTTTTAAAAAATTTAGGCTAAGTTAAACAATTTCCTTATAAGCATAATCCTGCTTATAAGATAAAAGTCTGCCTCTGCGTTGGACCCAGACAAGTTAAAAACAAGGAAAAATTGCTGCAGTGACAAGAAAACCAATCGTTGCATATTTTATTGACAAACTGTGAACCGGAAACCGTGACCGGTTATAGAAATATAAACCGGTAAATGAACGCTTCCGCTTTATTGAAGTTTTATATTTTTTTAACAGGTTACATGACAATTCTTGACAACGGAGGGAAATATGGAATTAAAAACCATAAAAATCAAAAATCCAGATGCGTTGAATCTGATTTTAGGTCATTCGCATTTTATTAAAACGGTGGAAGATATTTATGAAGCCGTGGTCAACACCGTTCCCATGGCCAAATTCGGCATTGCTTTCTG
>CAZFXX010000052.1:0-13969 GCA_964522985.1 uncultured Desulfobacteraceae bacterium | reverse complement strand
TCAGAGATATTGAACCTTTGGGTTTCGATCTGGCGGTAATGGACGGGTATCTTTCAGGCAAAACCGTTCGGATGGTCAAAGATATCCTCTCTTCCGCCCGACGGCGGCGAAAAATGGTGACCACAAACTATGGAATCGCCATCAAACATTACTCCTATGCGGTGCTCAGGGGCCGGATCAATGCCATTATGGGCAGCTTTTTTGGTGATTCCGCCCACTTTATAGAGGATGCCCGGGACGATCATCCCCTTCCGCCGGCGATTCATGACCCCATCAGCCTGGCATTTGCTCACTTCAGCCAGCGAAACCGCCTCAAACGTCAAAGCCAACCGCCATAAACTGGGACCTTGATTCTATACCTTTTCAAGCGAATAACTGCGATTGCCCAGTCCGAGGCGCTGGGCATACACCAGTTGCAGGGTCCAGTCGATGTTTGGATAGACGCCTGTAAATTTATCTTCATCAGGGCCTTTGTTGCTTTCGAGGCATGATCCGGGCAGAGCCGGTTCTTTATTGACCAAATCGACACAAGCCTGGTCCAGTGCCACTGGGTCAATGGAGGCGGCAATGCCGATATTTTGTACAATGGGTGCATCGTTAAACGGGAGACAGTCACAGGCAGGTGAGATATCGGTGAGAAAATTTATAAACAAAGATTTGCCATCCTTGCCTTTTAAAACCCCCATTGTGTATTCCACCATATTTTCCATAAAAACGGGAATGGATTGATTCCATTGAACCTGGATAGCGCCTGTCTGACATATCAGAATACATTCTCCGCAGCCGATGCATTTTTCCGGATTAATGCTGGCCTTTTCATTTACAATGGAAATCGCATTTTGGGAACAGTGCCCGGCACAGTCACCGCAGCCGATGCATCTTCTCTTCTTTACTTTGGGGGCCACCGTGGAGTGCTGGGCCAGCTTGCCGCGCCGCGATGCACATCCCATGCCTATGTTCTTGATGGCGCCGGCAAAACCGGTCAGCTCATGCCCCTTGAAATGGGCCACCCCGATCAAAACATCGGCCGCCACAATATCCGTACCGATATAGACCGTATTAAAGCGTTTCTTGTTGATGGATACTGGGGTTTCGCTCTTGCCCCGCAGCCCGTCGGCAATGATCACCGGAGCATCCACAACTGAGTAGGCAAAACCGTTTTGGATCGCCGTAGTCAGGTGATGGGGCGAGTCACTGCGCGTACCCGCATAGAGGGTGTTGGAATCGGTTAAAAAGGGCACACCGCCCAGTGCCTTGATCGATTCCACAATTTTACGCAAAAACAACGGTCGGATAAAGGCGGTATTCCCCTGCTCGCCAAAATGCAGCTTCACCGCCGTCAGATCGTTTTTTTCAACCACATCGGAAAGACCTGTTTTGTCAAGGAGTCTTGCCAGCTTGGCGGGCAGATTGTCTCTGTATCTGGTTCTCAGGTCGATAAAATAGACCGTACTTTGCATATGTTTTGTCCTCTTGTGAGGGTTTTTTGGGATATGGAAATTCATGACTCGAAAATACAGATTTTCATGCAAAGACACAAGGGCGCAAAAATAAAAAAAGCAGCCCGATTGAATTAAATTTCAATGGGGCTGCCTGAATAAATCTGTTCATGAAAATATCAGGTATAGGGATCTACATCCGGGGCAGGTATTTTTCCAGTTCATACTTGCTCACATGAACCCGGTACTGGTCCCATTCAATCTTCTTGTTTTCGATAAATTTATTAAACACATGATCCCCCAGCACCTTTTTCACCAGTTCGCTTTTTTCGGTTTCCTTTATGGCGGCATAGAGATTTTCCGGCAGGTCGGTGATGCCGTTGGCCTTGCGTTCGGCCGGCTTCATTTCATAGATATCCGCTTCCACGGGCTCGGGCAATTCATATTTATGTTTAATCCCCTCTAAACCGGCCCCCAGCATAACGGCAAAGGCAAGATAGGGGTTGCAGGCCGGATCGGCAGACCTGAACTCAAGCCGGGTGGCCTCCTCTTTGCCCGGCTTGTACATGGGCACCCGTACCATGGCCGATCGGTTACGGCGGGCCCAGGATACATACACAGGGGCCTCATAGCCCGGCACCAACCGCTTGTAGGAGTTGACCCACTGGTTGGTCACCGCCGTTATTTCCGGCGCATGCCGGAGAAGTCCGGCAATATAGTGTTTGGCCATATCCGATAGATGGTATTTGTCATTGCCGTCATAAAATGCATTTTTCTTACCCTGAAACAGCGACTGATGCACATGCATACCACTGCCGTTTTCACCGAACATGGGCTTGGGCATAAAGGTGGCATATACATTTTGCTGCCTGGCAATTTCCTTGACGACCAGCCGGTAGGTCATGGTCTTGTCGGCCATGCGCAGGCCCTCGTCATAGCGCAGATCGATTTCGTGCTGACTCGGGGCCACCTCGTGGTGACTGTACTCCACATCAATGCCCATAGACTGAAGACTGAATATGGTTTCCCGTCTGAGCGTACTGCCGGCATCCAGCGGTCTTGAATCAAAATACCCGCCCTTATCGAGGATTTGAGTGCTCTTGTTGTCCTTGAAATAAAAATATTCCAGCTCCGGTCCCACATAAAAGGTATAGCCCTGATCGTTCGTTTTTTTTATCAGACGTTTCAAAACATAGCGCGGATCACCTGCGTAGGGGGTTCCATCGGGGTTGAGAATATCACAGAATACGCGTGCCACCGGTCTTTCCTTATCGCGCCAGGGAACTAGTTGAAAGGTTGTGGGGTCCGGTTTGGCGATCATATCGCTCTCTTCAATCCGGGCGAATCCTTCGACGGAAGAGCCGTCAAAGCCCATTCCCTCGATCATGCCCAACTCTAATTCCGAGGGTGTTACGGCAAAGCTTTTCAGCGCCCCCAGCACATCGGTAAACCAGAATTGGATAAAACTGACATTCTTGTCCGCAACAATACGGAATACATCTTCGGGTGTATTACAAAGCATTTTTTTCTCCTTACCTTCTAAGGAACTGATTGTTGAAAATTTAACATAACGAATTGATTTTGAATTGTATTTGCGGCATCAAAATCGAATTAAAATCAACAGATAAAGTTTCTTTCGGATATATGGCCTTTCGTGGTCTGGAAAAGCTTTATACGAACTATTTATGGGTTATTTATCACAAATCAATCTTAACCGTCACCCTTCACCCTGGGTACCAGGGCGCTAACCGGGCAGATATCAACGCAGGCCATACAGGAGTTGCAGGGAACTGCCGATGGATCCGCCTCTCCGTAATAACGAACCAGCGTATTAAACCCTCTGCCGCTAAATGTCAAGATACTGGTGTGATTGTGCATTTCGCAGACTTGAACACATTTACCGCACAGAACGCATCGGTTGGGGAAATAATCCAGAACCGGATGATTTGTATCCACCTCAATATCCTTGAGGTAGGTGTCCAATCGCTTAACCTTCAGACCGACCTTTAAAAATTTGGCAATTTTCTGCAATTCACATTTTTTATTGGCCGGGCAGGTGCGGCATTCCACCTTATGGACCGACAGCAAAAGCTCAAGGGCACTGCGCTGAAGGCGCCGGACAGCAGGTGTATTCGTTTTAACCCGCATATCCTGCGTCACCTTGACGGTACATGCGGTGGCCACCTTGCCGCTGCCCGCTATCTCGACCAGACAAAGACGGCAGGCGGCCGATGGATGATTCGACTCCCTGAGATAACACAGATGCGGAATATAAATATCATTATCCAGGCAGGCCTTCAGCAGAAAAGTTCCCGTTTTGGCGGTGATGTCCCTTTCGTCCACATGCAGTGTCACCAGATTTGTTTCAGTCATTTCGCATTCTTTTCTTTGCTTTCTTCCGGACGCTCAATAATCGGGGCTAGTTCAGGCGGCGATACTTTCACAACTGCATCATACTCCGGTGGACACGCCACCATGCATTCACCGCATTTTACACAAAGTTCCTGATCGATGCCTTTTTTTCGGTTCCGGGTGGTAAATACAGCATCCACCGGGCAGCATCCCACACAGGCATCGCAGCCGCGGGCACATTTATCCAGATCAATGTAAAAGGCCGTCAGGGGCCGGCACATCATGCCCGGACAGCGTTTTTCATAAATATGGGCTTCATATTCATCCTTGAAATACTCCAAAGAGGTCAGTACCGGATTGGGCGCTGTTTTTCCAAGACCGCACAGGGAACCATTTTTAATGTCGATGCTCAGACGTTCAAGCTCCGCCATATCCCCTTCACGCCCCTCTCCTTTGGTGATACGATCCAGGATGTTCAGCAGATGCCGGGTACCGATCCGGCAGAAGGTACACTTGCCACAGGATTCATTCTGGGTAAATTCAATAAAATAACGGGCCACATCTACCATGCAGGTGTCCTCATCCATGACCACCATACCACCGGAACCCATCATGGCGCCGGCTCCTGTCAGGGAATCAAAATCAATGGGCGTATCGAGAAATTTCTCGGGCAGGCACCCGCCCGAGGGCCCTCCGATCTGGACCGCCTTGAATTTTTTTTTGTTTGGGATACCGCCGCAGATATCAAAAATAAGGGTCCGCAGGGACACGCCCATGGGAATTTCCACCAGGCCAGCATGGGTGATATTACCCACTACCGAAAAGATAGCTGTCCCGGGGCTGTCCGGTGTGCCGATGGCCCGATACCAGTCTGCGCCGCGAGAAAGAATGGGAGGTACGGATGCCAGGGTTTTGACATTGTTGATCACGGTAGGAAGGCCATACAGGCCTTTTTCCACCGGAAACGGCGGACGATGGCGTGGCATACCACGAAAACCTTCGGCAGATTTAATCAAGGCGGTTTCCTCGCCGCATACAAAGGCGCCGGACCCCTGAAAAATATCTATATCCAGATCAAAACCGGTGCCCAGAATATCTTTACCCAAAAGCCCCAAGTCTTTGGCCTGGGTGATGGCCCTGGAAACGATCTTCACTGCCAGGGGGTATTCCGCCCGTACATACACCATGGCCTTGTGGGCCCCGATGGCATAGGCACAGGCGATCATTCCTTCCAGCACCTGATGGGGGTTGCTCTCCAAAATGGTGCGGTCCATATATGCCCCGGGGTCACCCTCGTCGGCATTGCAGATCACGATTTTCTCGTTGGCAGCGGCAGCTCTGCCAAGTGCCCATTTCTGGCCGGTGGGAAATCCTGCCCCGCCCCGACCTCGCAAACCGGACTGTTTGATCTCTCCAATCACCTCTTCCGGCGGGTTTTGCAGCACTTTCACCAGGGTAGAATACCCCTGCTCGGCAATATAGTCATGAATATCTTCCGGATCAATATGACCGCATTTTTCCATGACCACCCGTTTTTCCATGTTAAAACGAGAAAATTCATTCACCGTTGGAATCAGATCGTTTTCCTCGGTGGCACCCAGGATATGCTCCAGCCGTGGGTCCCCTTCTTCCAGGAACAGCTTGGCCAGCATTCTGGCCTTTCCCGGCGTCACATTGGGATAAAAAATGGGGGGAAAGCCTGACTCCGGATGATCAATAACCACCACCGGTTCAGCATAGCAGTGGCCGACACATCCCACCGTATGAATCCGGGCCTTGATATTGCGCTGGGCGATGACCTCTTCAAAAGCCGCCTTGGTTTCCAGGGCGCCGGACGCAATGCCGCAGGTTGCCAGGCCGATATGGATCTTGGCGCCGGGCGCCAGCCTGAATTCGTTACAATGCTTTTCAGCCCCTGCATACAGTAACGCATAGTTCTGCTCGGGAGTTTTATTATTCACTGGATTCCTCTTGCAGCTTTTCCCGTTCTTTTCTCTCATTTTCGACCTGGATCCGCGTGATGGTTCCTTCGACCTTGGAAGGGGCCATATGCCCCTGAACCAGGTCTCCCACAAGGGTAACCGGTGCCAGGGCACAGCACCCTACGCAGGCGACCCGCTCCAGGCTATATTCGCGGTCTTCGGTGGTCTCACCTTCGGCAATGCCGAGTTTACGCTCAAAATTTTCCAAGATAATATCCCCGCCCTTGACATGGCAGGCCGTTCCCATGCATACCTTGATGGGATGTTTACCCGGCGGATTGAACCGGAACTGGTTGTAAAAGGTGGCTACACCATAGATTTCCGATTCTGAAAGCGCCAGGTATTCGGCAACGATCGTTATGGCGGCAGGCGGCAGATAGGCCATTTCTGCCTGAACCATCTGAAGCAACGGGATAACCCGACTTCGCTGCTTGTCGAATTCAGATAAACGGGAGCGGATATTGTTTAAACTGATTTCTTCCTCGACCGTAAGGGCCTGATGCATAAACCGTTCCTTTCATATCGGCTTTACAGCTCGCTATATCTTTTCCATGGCACCATATGCCGATTGAATCCTGTCGCGAAGTAAAAAACAGAGCCGTTGAAGCATCTTGAAACCGAATTCGGTATCATTGCTCATCATGGCCCGCAAGTCTTTGCCGTTAAATACGAGAAGCCTGGTAGATTTTTCGCACACAGCCGAAGACATGAAATTTTGCGTTTCATTCAGGAGGGTTGACCAGCAGCCAAACAGCTTGGCTTTTCCCAGTTTTGTGATGATCACACTGCCCTTACGGATTCCTAAATCTATGGTTCTTTCCAGCATCACATGACCGTCTATAACAACGTAGAGATTCTCGCTGAAACCACCCTGCCGAAAAACATATTCACCGCTTTCGTATCGCTTCAATCGGCAAAGATCCGCTATTCTGCCAAGGTCCTTTGCTCCCAATTCATCGAAAAATTCACACTTTTTTAAAATAGATTGAATTTTCAATCGATCCATTTTTCCATCCCTTTATGGGTTGTAAAAAAATTATTTATCCCGATCCCGTACAACTGCTTCTAACTGCAACCCTTAAAACCATATTTTACCTGTTGTATTATATCGTAAACAAAATATTGTCAAACCGTAACATTTCAGGCCGGGCAATTCCAATTTCGGCAATAATTGCAACCAGCACCTCACCCCCGCTTTCCCTTCATCGGGACTGTGCAGCCTGAATGTTTTTGTTATCTCCTGAATCTCCTTTTCGACCCGACACCATCTGTTTTTGCCTGCTCATCGATTTGCAAACCATTCCCGGGAGGAATACATTACATTTTGTCATGCAAATATAAAAATATTTACTGAAACATTATCCAAAGATAGCTGGTTTTTAAATTGAAGTTATGTTATTTTTTTTAAAAATATTAAAATATGTGTAACTTATATTTCGCACTTTTTCGATACTATTTTGTGAATTACGTTGAATCAATAATTTTGGATAAAACTGTATTTTGAAAAAGCCACCAGTGAGCCTTTATAGTTATATATGCAGATGCAAAACAATCATAAAAAAGGGAGGTGATGCGCCGAACAACCACCATCAACATTTAACCGAAGGACTATTCATCTCATTTTTTACACAAGGAGACAAATTATGAAACGAAACACTATTTTCTTTCTTCTGTTGCTGATTCCCTTTATTTTCGCTCAGATGGGCGTTGCCGCACCCCAGGGCACATTGAGAGTGGCCTTGTCTGTCTCTCCCAATGCCCTGTGCCTCCCTTTTAGCGACGAACGCAATGCCCACAATGCCTCCGAGCAGCTCTACGACTCGCTTGTCTGGGTCAACGACAACGCTAAAGTGGTACCTGCCCTGGCCGAAAGCTGGACCATTTCCGAAGACGGCTGCACCTATACATTCAAGCTGCGCAAGGGCGTTGTCTTTCACAACGGCGAAGCCTTTACCGCCGATTCGGTGGTATTTACCTGGGAGCAGATGAGGCAGGATAAAGTCAAGTGGAGTGAAAAATTTACCTTTGTCAACAAAGTCAAAAAAATCGACGATTATACCGTCACGATTTCCACCGAAAAACCCAGCCCCCTGCTGCTCAGGGTCCTGGCAAGTTTCTGGACCATGCTGCCGCCCAAATACTATACCGAAAAGGGCGAACAGGGATTTTTGAATCATCCTGTGGGCACCGGTCCTTTTCAGTTTGTGGAATGGAAAAAAGGCGACCGCCTGATCTATGAAGCCAACCCGACCTACTGGGATAAAGAAAACTACCCCAAGGTCAAGACCCTGATTTTCAGGCCCATCCCCGAATCCGCCACCCGCGTGTCCGCCATCAAGGCCGGCGAGGTGGACATGGTCGGACGCCTGAGTTCCGAAGAGGCAGCCCAGCTCAAGGGCCTTGCCAATGTCAAGCTGATCGCATACCCCAAAGACCGGATTTTTTATATTGCCTTCAACAACCTCACCTCCGGCAAAGACAAACCCACCATGGATCCCAGGGTCCGGCAGGCCATGAACTATGCGGTGGATGTCGATGCGATTATCGATGCGCTGTTTAGCGGCCAGGGCCGTGCTGCCACAGGGCTGGTCATGTCCGGCGAGTTCGGTTATGACAAGGCCGCCAAGCCCTTTGGCTATGACCCGGCCAAAGCCAAGGCCCTGCTCAAGGAAGCCGGCTACCCCAACGGTTTTAAAATTAAAATGGCCGGTCCCACCGGTGCTTACACCAATTTCGAGCAGGTCCTGGAAGCCATTCAGGGGTATCTGGCCGATGTGGGCATCGAAACCGATTTAAACCTCATGGAATCCGGAAAATACTGGGACCTGGAAGCCAAAAAACAATTGCCGCCCTTGTTTGGCGACAGTTGGTCGGAAACCAACGGCGAATCTCTCGAACGGCTCAAGGGCGCCCTGGGTGGCAATGACGCCAGCTTTTCCGCCTGGGAAGATCCGAAGATCAAAAAGTACCTGGTCGATATCGGCAGCACCGTGGACGATGCCAAAAGAGAGCAGCTGTACATCGAACTCCAGCGCTACATGATCCAGAATCCGCCGTTTATCTACCTGTATGAGCCCATGGCTTTTGAAGCAATTAACCCCGAAGTCAAGGGGTATCTGCCGCGGCCGGCGGAAGATTACTTCTTAAAAACAGTCAGCGTTGATTAATCATATAATCTGAAAGCAACTCCGGGGGGCGGGGTCTTTAAGGTACCGCCCCCTGTCCGTTTTTTAAGAAATGTGAATTAAATAACTTGAACAATCATTTTTTTGTGCGATAAAAACCTATAGCAGGTCCTGCCCGTCCTGCCTAAAGCGTCTTGGCTATCGCTTTCAACCCTGGCACAGCATTTGTTCAATTTATTTAATTCCTCTTTTTGAACATAGGGTAATTTTTTTCTACCTGCCGATGTCATCTATACCTTTACAGCAAAAAAGAGGTAGTTGCATGCAACGTTATATACTATCCCGATTGGTACAATCTCTCCTGATTTTATTTGGAGTATTGTGTATTGTTTTTTTTATGCTTCAGCTTACCGGTGATCCGGTCTCTCTCATGGTATCCCGCAGCACTAGCCCCGAACAGATGGAACGGCTCCGTGAAGAGTTGGGTTACAACCGCCCCATGATCGTGCAGTTCGCCGACTTTGCCTCTGGTGCCGTACGCGGTGATTTTGGTAATTCGACCCGCCACCACCAGCCGGCCATGGGATTGATCCTGGCCCGTCTGCCGGCCACCATAGAACTGGCCACGGTGTCGTTGCTGATGTCCATGTTTATCGGCATAACACTGGGTCTGCTCGGTGGTTCCAATCCCGGCAGCCTGTGGGATGCCATCGCCCGGGGTGCCGGGCTGATTGGACAGACAATCCCCAATTTCTGGCTGGGCCTGATCCTGATCCTTATTTTTTCCGTCAATCTCGGCTGGTTTCCCACCTTTGGCCGGGAAACCTGGAATTTTTTAGGGTTTATCCCCATCCCCACCCGATCGGTCATCCTCCCGGCCTTTTCGCTGGGGCTTTTCACCATGGGGCAACTGGTGCGATTCACCCGATCGGCCGTGCTGGAAATTCGGGGTGAAGACTATGTCCGCACCGCTTACAGCAAGGGTATTGCCGATAAACGCATTTACGTTAAACATATTCTGCGAAATGCCGCCATTCCGCTGATCAGCATTATCGGGGTCCAGTTCGGCTACCTGCTCAGCGGTTCCATCTATATCGAAACGATTTTTTCCTGGCCCGGCCTCGGGAATCTGCTGGCGGAAGCCATCGGCAACCGTGATTTTGCGCTGGTACAGGCCATCGCTTTTTTCACCAGCATCGTGGTGGTGTTCCTTAACCTGCTGACCGATATTGCCTATGGAATGGCAGATCCCCGAATCAGATATGGAGATTGACAATATGTCCCAAACACCGGAAGTAACCTCAACGGGTTCACGTGTCGACCAGGAAAAAGAACGCGGCTTGTGGCCTAAAATTGTTTTTGTCGGAAAACTGCTGGCCCGGGACAAGGCCGGCACCTTGGGCATGGTGATGTTTTTAATCGTCGTTTTTACCGCAATTTTCGCCACCTGGCTGTCACCGTATGACCCGTTGAAACAAAATTTAAGAGATGCAAAACAACCACCGGCCTGGTCGGAAAAAGGATCCATCCAGCACCCCCTGGGCACCGATAATCTGGGCCGTGACTTATTGAGTCGAATCATATACGGCACCCGGGTTTCGCTCACGGTGGGCTTTTTCGGCGTTCTCATCGCCGGCGGACTCGGACTGGTCATCGGCCTTATTTCAGGGTATGCGGGGGGGAAAACCGACAACATTATCATGGGGGGGGTCAATATGATCCTGGCCTTGCCCTACCTGGTTTTTGTGGTATTTATCGCGGCCATTCTCGGCCGCAGCCTCCTTAACGTCATCCTCATTTTCGGGTTTACGGATATCCCGATCTTTGTCCGCATTACCCGGGGTGAAGTGCTGCGGATGCGGGAATCCGGTTTTGTGGAATCGGCCATCAGCCTCGGTGCCACCAGGCCCCGTATTCTGTTCGATCACATTCTGCCCAACCTTATCGGCCCGTTGATCACCATCGCCACCTTTGAAATGTCGGCCATGATTTTTTATGAGGCTGGCCTTGGTTTTCTCGGTCTGAGCGTGCCGCCGAGCATACCGAGCTGGGGCAATATGCTGGCCGTGGGGCGCAAATACCTGACCATCTATCCCTGGATCGCGACATTTCCGGGCCTGGCCATCATTTTTGCCGGACTGGGAATGAACCTGCTGGGAGACTGGCTGCGTGACGTACTGGATCCCCGCATGCGGCGCATCAAAAAATAGCGATCTAAAAATACAGAATTTAGGAGTCGTTATGTCAACCATTTTAAAAGTTCAGGACCTGGTTACCCGCTTCTACACGTTTGACGGTGTCGTGCACGCCCTGAACAAAGTCAGTTTTGATCTGGAAGAAGGCGAAACACTGGCCATTGTAGGGGAAAGCGGCAGCGGTAAGAGTGTTACCATGATGTCGCTGCTGCATCTGCTGCCGGTCCCTCCGGCAAAAATAGAAGGGGGCCAGGCCCTTTTTTATGAAAACGGCAATGCCGTTGATCTGCTTCAATTATCCAAAGCAGAAATATCAAAAGTTCGCGGTGGAAAGATCGGCTTTATTTTTCAAGATGCCCTGAGTGCGTTAAACCCGGTCATGACTGTAGGCAGACAGGTCAGTGAATCTTTGATCGAACACCTGCATATGGGTCAGGAAGAGGCCCGCAAACGCACCATCAAATTGCTTGATTATGTCGGCATCCCGGGTGCCTCGCAACGTTTTTCCAATTATCCCCATCAATTTTCCGGGGGCATGCGCCAGCGGGTCATGATCGCGGTGGCCATTGCCTGCAATCCGAAAATTGTCATCGCCGATGAACCTACCACGGCCCTTGATGTCACCATCCAGGCCCAGATCGTGGAATTGACGCAGCGCCTGCAAAAGGAGCTCAACATATCCATTATCTGGATTACCCACGACCTGGGCGTTGTCGCCGGAATGGCCGACCGGGTACTGGTGCTGTATGCCGGGTGCCCGGTTGAAATCGCCCCTGTAGACGAATTGTACAACCACCCCAGCCATCCCTACACCATTGGGCTCATCGGTGCCCTGCCCCGGCTGGGGGAGGTTGTTTCAAAACGACTGGTAAGCATCGAGGGGTCCCCGCCGGACCTGCTGGAAGCGCCACACCACTGCCAGTTTGCCTGGCGTTGTCAGTTTGCCTTTGACCGCTGCTGGCAGGAGATCCCCCAATCTCGAGAAATCAGCCCGGGACATTTTATAACCTGCTTTTATGATGTTAATAACGGGAGGCCCTGCAATGACGCCTGAAAAAACCGCTGCCCAGACCATGGCCGATAAACCCGAAATCATGGTCCGGGTCGAAAATCTTAAAAAATATTTTCCCATTACCCGGGGTCTCATTTTCAGCCGGCAGGTCGGTGCCGTCAAAGCTGTTGACAATGTTTCCTTTGTCATCAAAAAGGGGGAAACCCTGGGCGTTGTTGGTGAAAGCGGGTGCGGCAAATCCACCACCGGCCGGTCGATCCTGCACCTGGAAAAACCCACGGCCGGAAAGGTTTTTCTTGGAGACACCAATCTGGCATCCTTAAACACGGAAGAGATGCGGTTGATGCGGCCGCGCATGCAGATGATTTTTCAGGATTCTTATGCATCCCTTAACCCACGCCACTCGGTGGGTAAAATTATTGCCGAACCCATGGTGATTCACGGGGTTCAGAATTTCAATAAACGGCACGCAAGGGTTATGGAACTGCTTGATCTGGTTGGGTTGGATCCCAATCACTTTGACCGGTTCCCCCATGAATTTTCCGGGGGCCAGCGACAGCGCATCAATATCGCCCGGGCCCTGGCCCTCAATCCTGAATTTGTGGTCTGTGATGAACCCATATCGGCCCTTGACGTATCGATTCAGGCCCAGGTGGTGAATCTTTTCCAGGACCTGCAGCAAAAATTGGGCCTGACCTATATGTTTATCGCCCATGATCTGAGCATGGTTCAGCATATCTCAAACAGGGTTGCCGTCATGTACCTGGGTAAAATTGTGGAACTGACCAACCGGAAGGATCTGTTTCATTCACCGCTCCATCCGTATACCCAATCGCTTCTGTCAGCCGTGCCCCAGCCCGATCCCGAAACGGAACGCACAAGGCACCGCATTATGCTGGAAGGTGAAGTGCCCAGCCCTGCCAACCCGCCACGGGGATGCGTGTTCCATAACCGCTGTCCCCTGGAACAGCCCGTCTGTTCCGAAGAGATACCTGAATATCGCGAAGTCCGACCGGACCATTTTGTCACCTGCCATCTGGCCGATGATAAGGGCGGCAGCCGGATACCCGTATAGTGCAGGTAGTTAGGCTGAAGGTTGTTTAGGCTGAAGGTGGTTAGGCGCTTAATTCTTAATTTTATGTTTTTATTACCCCCAGTCCCAGGAGCATACCATGAAAAAAAATTTCCCCCTAAACGCGGATGTCCATTGCACTGACGGATTTTTCGGCCGCTCAACCCATCTCCTGATAAATCCAGCCACCGAAAAAGTGACCCACATCGTCGTCCAGAGGCGTAAAGAAAAACAACAACAATTCATGGTGCCGGTCAGATTTATCAAAGAATCAACGCCCGAACTGATTCTTTTGAACCTCACCAGAGAAAAACTGAAAAATCTTGAGACATTTAACCGGATCTATTTTTCCAAAAGGCAGATTCAGCGTTTCGGTGCCGATCCCATGATGACGTTGTTGTGGCCCTATGTCGTACCGGAAACGAAAATCATTGCAGGAAAATACAGTTCCGTACCGCCCGGTGAACTGGCAGTGCGCCGGGGCGCAAAGGTCAAGGCCACCGATGGCTTTATCGGCCAGGTGACTGATTTTATTGTCGATCCTGAAACCGGCTATATCAGCCACATGGTTCTCCGGGAAGGTCCCCTGTGGGATAGAAAATATATCACCATTGCCATCGCCGAAATCGACCATATCGATGAAAAAATTGTCTTTTTGAAGCGCTCCAAAAAGAACGTCAAGGATCTGCCTGCCATAAAAATCCGGCGCCCGGACATAGAATTGGCATAAATATCAAAGTCTGTGCGTGGTGCCTTAATATTTATGTCCCTTCTCAACGTCATCGATGGATT
>CAZFXX010000051.1:0-14007 GCA_964522985.1 uncultured Desulfobacteraceae bacterium | reverse complement strand
GGGGTTAAAAAGATAAAAATTCATTTTGATACCTCGCAGCTTTGCTGCGGGGTAGCTCATTGTTACCGGTTGCCTTTTTTAAAAATTTTAAGGATCGACTCGACAGTCCGGAAAAATAGCACAAGACTCAACATGCCGCATCCAAGAGCGATTCCAAAAACAAAGGGATGGATCGGCATTTGCAGCGTCATGGAGACTTCACCCGAGTTTTTTAAATCCAGGGCATACAGGATGCTCTGCCAGGTAATAACAGCGAACAAAAGCGCGCAGATAATTGAATTGATACAATCAATCAGGGCCTGCAGCTTTGGTGAAAATTTTTGGACCAAAAAATCCACTGCAATATGTCCGCGCTTGGTTGTGGTATGGGCCAGAGAAAAACTGATAAATGTCGCCCCCAGCAGGCCAACTACCTCATAAGTGCCGGGAATGGGACAGCGCAAAATCCTCAGCAGTACATCCGCACAGGTAAGCAGCATCATGGCAGTCACGGCAATTGCCGCTATCCAGTTAAACCAGCGTGCCGGTGGGTGAAGCTGTTTTTCAAGCTGTAGCACAGCAAAATTCTCCTATTGGTATGGCATTTAAATAGTGCCCGTCTACAAATTGCACTTCAAGTGAGTGGGCACTATTTAAGGCGGCATTTATTTTTTATCCGCTTACTTTCTCATGTTACGGTTAAGTCAACTACGCTCATTATTTGCTTTTGCGTATCAATTCAGAGAGCAGGTTTACATATTTTTCCCCTTCCAGGCCCTTGTCTTTCGCAGTTTTGATATACTCGTCAATAACGGGTTGAACTGAGGATTTCCATTGCGCGCTCTCGTTGTCGGAAAGGGAGATGATCTCATTGCCCAAGCTGAGCGTAAACAGTCGGCCGTCATTGTCTCCATTGTCCCATGCCTTGCCATGCACACCGATCCATTCATTGCTGACCTCAGTGAAGATTTTCTGAATTTTTTCAGGAAGGCGGTTCCATTTTTTCAGGTTCATGACGACATACATGGAGGTGGTATAACCAACGCTGAAACAATCGGTGGTTGACTTGATGACTTCTCCCTGGTGCCAGCCTTTGAGTACTTCAATGGGACCGAATGTGCCTTCTACAACGCCTTTTTGCAATGATTCGTAGGTGGAACCCTGAGACATGGCCACCGGTACTCCGCCCAGAGACTTAACCACTTTAGCGCTTAAACCAGTGGACCTTATTTTCATATCTTTCAGGTCTGAAAGATTGTGGACCGGTTTTTTGGTATGCAGCAGTCCGGGTCCATGGGCATGGAGGTACAATACTTTTACGTCGGACAGTTCAGCCGGCTGAATTGCTTCAAGAAAATCGTTTGACACACGGGTTGCCACTTTCCCGCTGGGGTAACCCAGTGGAAGATCGATGGCTTCCATTACCGGAAATTTTCCACGGGTATAGGCAAAACAGGACATGCCCAGGTCGGATATTCCTTTGACTACGCCATCGTAACACTGGTTGGCTTTGGTCAGGGTACCGCCGGGGAATACGGTTATTTTTACCTGGCCGTCGGTCCGTTTCTCGATTTCCTTAGCCCATTCAACACCAGCCCTGCATTGATCATGGGATGGTGGAAAGAAAATACTGTAGTTGAGTGAAATGGTTTTCGCCTGAATCGGCGTACCCATCAAAAAAACGGCTGAAACAATTAACAAAACCAGGGAAAATATAAAGATACGATTTATTTTCATCTTTTTCTCCTTTACCATTGATATTAGAATTTGGTTGTTAATCGGCCCGGTAGTCGATGGCCGGTTTAAAACGGGTATGATCGTTAGTGCCCGTCCAGGAATGGCCTTTTTCCCCACCCCCATCGTTTTGTTCAAAAAATAATCCTCGGAATATCAAACATATGTCTGCGGTAATTTTGTGCATGCCTTGATTTTGAACGAAAATCCTCATTTCCGGATGAACACTAGTTAAAATTTTAAAAATAGGTAAATACAGCGAATTATGAACCGGGAAGCTTGCCTATTCATCATATGGATAAACAGCAAGCCTTTAATACAGGTAGGGGTAATATGAATGATAACTTGTAGCTTTATTTTTCATGAAGTTATTTTTTAATTTCAATATTTGAACACTTATTTATCTTTTTTTTGATTTGGATGTCAAGTTATATTTTTTCATAATTTGTACACCGACTTTGTAAAGCGCCGTGTTGGCCGCGTTTTTTTTAATACAATCGTCCTGTGGTATAGGGTTTCTTGTCTTGACATAATAATTCGATTGGATTAATTAATACCCGATTTAGTGTTATTAGATATATATGCGTTTTTTTAAACATCCTAAATTTAAATATTGAAAGGAGATTACAAATGTCAGCAACATTGATCAAGGGTACTGAAATCCGGGAGCAGATTCTTGAAGAAATTACTGCAGAAGTAGCTGAAATAAAAGAAAAACATGGCATCGTGCCCGGTCTTGTGACTATTCTTGTAGGTGAAAATCCCGCATCCATGTCTTATGTGACCCTGAAGATCAAAACCGCCCATCGGGTTGGTTTTAAGGAAATTCAGGATAGCCAGCCCATAGATATTTCAGAGGAAAATCTACTGGCCCTTATTGAGAAGTATAATAAGGACGATTCCATTCAAGGTATTCTGGTTCAACTCCCGCTTCCTAAGCATATCGATGATAAAAAGGTTTTGAATGCCATCGATCCGGACAAGGACGTGGACGGTTTTCATCCGGTCAATGTGGGAAGGCTGATGATCGGCGGTGATCAAGTCAAATTTCCGCCCTGTACGCCGGCTGGCATTCAGGAGATGATCGTACGTGCCGGTGTGGAAACCAGCGGTGCCCAAGTGGTCGTTGTGGGCCGGTCCAATATCGTGGGCAAACCCATTGCCAACATGATGCTCCAGAAAGGGCCCGGTGCCAATTCAACTGTCACCGTTGTTCATACACGGACCAAGGACATGGACACGCATTGCAAAAGGGCCGACATCCTGATCGTTGCGGCGGGTGTGCCGGGTTTGGTAAAGCCTGAGTGGATTAAACCCGGAGCCTGTGTGATCGATGTGGGCGTCAACCGGGTGGGAGAGAAAATCAGTGAAAAAACTGGCAAAAAAATTGCGGTGCTGAAGGGCGATGTCGATTTTGATGCTGCCAGGGAAATCGCAGGATGGATTACACCGGTTCCCGGCGGTGTCGGGCCCATGACCATCACAATGCTGATGAAAAATACTTTAAAGTCACTTAAGTTTAAACTGGGAATTGCCTGAATTGCCCAGATATGATTTTTTTTGTCAATCTCATCGGTATGCACAAAAATAATCCTTGGAATATCAAACCGATGCCCTAAGATTATTTTTGTGCATGCCTTGATGTTGAACAAAAATTCTCATTTACAGATGGATATTAGGCTATAAGCAACGGGTTTGAGTATGAACGATAAGCTGTCGGTTTTAATATACAACCCCCGCAAAACGCAGTTGAAGCGGATTACCGTATCAACTGGTGTTCTCTACGGATGCGTCTTTGCACTTTTTGTTCTGGTTGTCCTTGCGGGCTATGGTGTCCGCGATTATATCAGTGTCAGAAAAAGCGTTATTCGTGCTGTCGTTCTTGCAAAAAAAGTGTCTTCCCAACAGGAAAAAATTGTTCACCAGCAAAAGCAGATAGAAAATTTTGCAAATGATATTAACGCGCTAAAGTCCAAACTGATTACCTTGAACCAGTTTGAGAAAAAGATTCGAGTTATCGCAGATATTCAGGATAAAGACCGGCAGGAAGGATTTTTCGGTATTGGTGGGTTTATTCCCGAGGATCTAGATCCCAAGGGTATGATGGATAGCAAAACAACTTTGAGCAGTCATTTTATACGCGGAATGCATGATCGGATCAATCAGCTTGAAACCGTCTCAGTCGAACAGGGATATCAGTTTGAAACCCTGTTGCAATATCTGGAAAATCAAAAAAGCATTTTAGATTGCACCCCTTCCATACGCCCTGCCAAAGGGTGGATATCGTCGAGTTTCGGGTATCGCAAAAATCCCTTTACCGGACGGCGTGAAATGCACAAAGGGCTTGATATCGCAAATCATAAGGGTACTCTCATTGTGGCCACTGCATCTGGGGTTGTAACGTATGTGGGCCGAAAAGGATTGCTTGGGAATATTGTTGAAATCAACCATGGCCATGGATTTGTTACCCGTTATGGCCATATCTCCAAGGCCTTGACCAAAAAGGGTCAAACAATAAAAAGAGGTGAAGCGATCGCGCAAATCGGCAATACCGGGAGAAGTACCGGCCCTCACCTTCATTATGAAATCAGGCTTAACGGCATTCAGGTCAATCCGCACAAGTATATTCTCAACTAGCGTCCCTGCAGCAATTCTTCATATTATCATCAGGCTGAGCAAATCCGGAAAACAATATGCGTCGCCGGACCGGACATCGGTCCGCCTGAAATTGGAAACCGATGCGGTCTTAATCCGGTTTCCAATCTCAAAGACCGCTTCTTGACATACATTTCCCATAAAATCCGCTTGAGATTCCTGGCAAAATGGTTTAATTTCCATTTAAAAGAAAAAACGATACGGGGTGTATTCATATTTATCCAAAAGCTTTTTAGCAACCGTTATTCATTACAAGGAGTTCCTGATTTATGTTTTTTGATTTTTTAACCAAAGTTTTTGGCAGCAGCAATGAGCGGGAGCTGAAAAAGCTTATGCCGATTGTGGATCAAATCAACGCCTTTGAAGGCGAAATGCAAGCCATGGATAATGCGGGCCTTATATCTCAGACGGCAAAATTTAAAACACGCCTGGCAAACGGTGAATCTCTTGACGATATTCTGCCCGAGGCCTTTGCAACGGTTCGCGAAGCATCGGTCAGGGTCCTTAAAATGCGGCACTTTGATGTCCAGCTCGTCGGCGGGATCGTGCTCCATCAAGGGAAAATAGCCGAGATGAAAACCGGGGAGGGCAAAACCCTGGTGGCCACACTGTCGGCGTATCTGAATTCTCTGACCGGACACGGGGTTCATATCATTACGGTCAACGATTATCTGGCACGGCGGGATACTGAATGGATGGGACAGATATACAGGTTTATGGGCCTGAGCGTCGGCACCATCCTGCACGGGTTGGATGATAATGAGCGCAGTATCGCCTATCATTCGGATATTACCTATGGGACCAACAATGAATTCGGTTTTGATTATTTAAGGGATAACATGAAGTTTGACAGTGACTCCCTGGTCCAGCCGGAGCTCAACTATGCCATTGTGGATGAGGTTGACAGTATTCTGATCGATGAAGCCCGGACCCCCCTTATCATTTCCGGGCCAGCGGAAAAATCCACCAGCCTTTACTATCAGGTCAACAGCATTATCCCGGGTTTAAAAGCAGAGCGCCATTATACCATTGACGAGAAAGCCAGAACCGTGGTGCTCACCGAAGGCGGTGTCGCTCATGCCGAAAAAGTGCTGAAAGTCGACAATCTCTACGATCCCAAATATATCGAACTGCTGCATCATATCAACCAGGGGCTAAAGGCCCATACACTTTTCAAAAGAGATGTGGATTATATTGTAAAACAGGGCGAGGTGATTATCGTTGATGAGTTTACCGGCCGTCTGATGCCCGGCAGGCGGTACAGCGAAGGCCTGCATCAGGCCCTGGAAGCCAAGGAAAATGTTAAAATCGAAAATGAAAATCAGACGTTGGCAACGATTACCTTCCAGAATTATTTTAGGATGTATGAGAAGCTGGCTGGCATGACCGGTACGGCCGACACCGAGGCGGCCGAATTTAAAAAAATCTATGACCTGGATGTGATGGTTATTCCGACCCACCGGACCATGATCCGTAAGGACCATCCGGATGTTATTTATAAAACCCGAAAGGAGAAATTTGGTGCGGCTTTAGAGGAGATCATTGAACTTCACCGAAAAGGCCAGCCGGTGCTGGTGGGTACCATCTCCATAGATGTCTCGGAGAGTTTCAGCCAAAAATTGCAAAAGCGGGGAATCAAGCATACGATACTGAATGCGAAAAATCATGAAAGAGAAGCGGAAATCGTGTCCATGGCCGGCCAGAAAGGGGCCGTGACGATTTCAACCAATATGGCCGGCCGTGGGACAGACATCGTACTGGGAGATGGTGTGATCGAACTGGGGGGACTTCATATTTTGGGAACTGAGCGGCATGAGAGCCGACGTATTGACAATCAGCTCCGGGGCCGGTCCGGCCGTCAGGGGGATCCCGGTTCCTCCCGTTTTTATCTGGCCTTGGAGGATGACCTGCTCAGGATATTCGGCGGTGATCGAATTACCGGCATCATGGAAAAACTGGGCATGGAGGAGGGCGAACCGATTGAACATAACCTTATCAGCCGGGCCATTGAAAATGCGCAGGCCAAGGTTGAGGGTCATAATTTTGATATCCGCAAGCAGTTGATCGAGTATGACGATGTGATGAACCAGCAGCGTGAGGTGATCTACAAACAGCGGCGTACCACATTGACGGGCAAGGATCTGCGGGACTCCATCCTGGAGATGATTGCCGAAAAGAGCGAGGAAATTGCCCGGGTGTTTGC
Source organism: uncultured Desulfobacteraceae bacterium (assembly GCA_964522985.1). Lineage (GTDB taxonomy): Bacteria > Desulfobacterota > Desulfobacteria > Desulfobacterales > 4572-123 > 4572-123. The sequence continues at coordinate 7,436 of CAZFXX010000051.1, read as the reverse complement.
CGATGAAAGGGCCCTGCCAGAAGAGTGGGATTTTAAAGGCATCCGGGAATCTGTGTTCAAATATTTCAGCTTCCACCTGGGAACCTTTGACGAGGACACTTTGGACGGGCTGACCCGGGAGGGACTGGCCGGATTGATTACGGATGCCGCCATTGGAGTTTACCGGGGAAAAGAACGATTGATAGGTGATAGGGAGATTCGGAATCTGGAAAGGATCGTCATGCTTCAGGCAGTGGACAGCCTGTGGAAAGACCACCTTTTGAGTATGGACCACTTGAAAGAGGGGATCGGTCTTAGAGGTTACGCCCAGCAGAATCCTTTGATTGTTTACAAAAAAGAGGGGTTTGACATGTTTCAGGAGATGATTGACAGGATCAAGGAGGAAACCCTGTCCATTATGTTCCGAATACAAATCGCGGAACCGGAAAAAATTGATAAACTTCAGCAGAAAAACGAACAGAACCTGATATTTTCAAGCGGTGATGAATCCGATAACCGTAAAACACCAGTCAAGCGCGCCAATAAAAAAGTCGGCCGGAATGATCCCTGCCCATGCGGTAGCGGGAAAAAATATAAAAAATGTTGCGGCAAATAAGATGTCGCCGAGAGTTCGTGAAACCCCTCTTTAAATCAAAGCACCAAGTTTTCAATTCTTACTTCTCAATATTTAATTAATGCGGAATTCAAGATAAATGACGGCAATGCATACATCCGGACCTGAAACTGAAAACCATTTGGTTTCCCGGACAAAAGATCAGACACGGGAACCGGCAATGTATAAAGTGCTGCTGTTGAACGATGACTATACATCCATGGAGTTTGTCGTTGAAATTCTGATTAATATTTTTCACAAAGCCATTGAGGATGCCACTGCCGTGATGCTGAAGATTCATCGACAGGGCGTCGGCCTGGGCGGAGTCTACACCCGGGATGTGGCTGAAACCAAAATAGAACAAGTCCATTCCCTGGCGCGTGAAAAAGATTTTCCGCTCAGGTGTATAATGGAGAGGGAATAGGTTATGATAAGCAGGCAAGTCAGTGTCAGTCTAGGTTTTGCGGTAAAGGAAGCCCGAAGGCGGCGGCATGAGTATGTGGGCGTTGAGCATGTTTTGTATGCGATCCTTCATGATAAGGATGGCATTAAGATCATTGAAAATTGCGGCGGCAGTGTCCAAAATCTTGAAAAAGCCCTTGAAAATTATTTCGACAATAAAGTGGAAACTTTTTTAACGGGCACCGAATATGTGCTTCAGCAGACCCTGGGGTTTCAACGGATCATCCAGCGTGCAGTGAATCATGTGCGGTCGGCTGAAAAACAGGAAGTCGCCATCGGCGATATTCTGGCATCGATATTTCAGGAAAAGGACTCGCATGCCGAGTACTTTTTGCGCAGGGAGGGCATTACCCGGCTGGATGTACTGACTTATGTTTCACATGAATCCTCCAAATCCCCCTTTCCCGATATTGCAGACCCAGATGCCGGCCTGGCCAAGGATGCAGGGAAAAAGAAAGATCCCCTTGAGTTGTTTGCCGTCGATCTTGTGGCCCAGGCCCGGCTGCATAAGTTTGACCCGCTTATCGGCCGTCAGGTGGAGCTGGAGCGAACCACGCAGGTTCTGTGCCGACGGCGAAAACACAATCCCATTTTTATCGGTGATCCCGGCGTTGGTAAAACCGCCATGGCCGAAGGGCTGGCCCAGAAAATCAATAAGGGTGAGGTGCCCGAGCCGTTGCAGAACATTCACCTGTTTTCGCTGGATATGGGTGCCCTGCTCGCCGGTACGAAATTTCGGGGAGATTTTGAACAGCGGCTTAAAGTGGTCATTGCCAGGTTAAAAAAACTGGAAAATGCGATTTTGTTTATCGATGAGATCCATACCATTGTCGGGGCCGGCGCCACCAGCAACGGGACCATGGATGCTTCGAATATTTTAAAGCCGGTTCTGGCAGCCGGGGATTTTCGCTGTATCGGCTCCACTACTTATGAAGAATATAAAAATCATTTTGCCGTTGACCGCGCATTGTCCCGCCGGTTCGAACCCATCGAGATCTCCGAACCGCCGCAGGCGGATGCCATCCGGATTTTGAAAGGCCTAAAACCGTATTATGAAGCGCATCACCGGATTTTCTATACGGAACCGGCCATCAGGGCCGCGGTTGAATTGTCCGCCAAGTATATCAACGACCGTTTTCTGCCTGACAAGGCCATTGATGTCATTGATGAAGCCGGCGCCTTTATCCGGCTAACGAAATCTTCCTACCGCAAGAAAATACATCCGGCGGATATCGAGAAAATCATTGCCCGTATGGCCAAAATTCCACCCCAGAGTGTCTCGTCTTCAGATCGCAGCAAACTTTCAACCCTGGAGAACAGGCTCCGGCAGGTGGTTTTCGGGCAGGATACCGCCATCATGTCAATGGTCACTTCCATCAAGCGCTCCCGGGCAGGCCTGGAGACACCGGATCATCCCATTGGGTCTTTTCTGTTTGCCGGTCCCACCGGTGTGGGCAAAACCGAGGTGGCACGCCAGATCGCCCGGCTGCTTGACATCGAGTTTTTGCGGTTTGACATGAGCGAGTATATGGAAAAACATGCCGTTGCCCGTTTGATCGGGGCCCCTCCCGGATATATCGGGTTTGATCAGGGGGGGTTGCTCACCGACGGCATCCGCAAGCATCCGCACAGTGTATTGCTGCTGGATGAGATCGAAAAGGCCCATCAGGACCTGTTCAATATCCTGTTGCAGGTGCTGGATCATGCCACATTGACCGATAACAACGGCAAGCAGGCGGATTTCAGGAATGTTATTATTGTTATGACTTCCAATGCCGGTACTCGGGAGATGGGAATGCGCAACATCGGATTCGGCGATCCCGAAATGGATACGCAGGAAAAGGGCAATAAAGCCATTGAAAAGCTTTTTAACCCTGAATTCCGCAACCGTCTGGACGAGATCATCACATTCAATTCGCTGAATGTGGAAATTATGGAAAAAATTGTGAATAAATTCATGGACGAACTCAACGCGCAACTGACCGGTAAAAAGGTTTTTTTACAGATTTCGCCGGCAACGCGTACCTGGCTTGCCCGAAAAGGATATGACCCGCGGTATGGGGCAAGACCCCTTACCCGGGTGATTCAAACTCAAATCAAAGACAAGCTTGCCGATGAAATCCTCTTTGGCTGTCTCATGAAAGGTGGTGTTGTTTTTGTGGATGTTCTGGACAAAGATCTCGTTTTCACATACGATTTAGACACGTACGGGCAATGAGCCCGGTCTTTCTGTTAAACGATGAAATTGAATTCCCACCGGTCCATCTGGCGCGCAGCGATGGTCTGCTGGCCATGGGTGGAGATTTAAGTCTCAAACGGCTTTTGCTGGCCTACCGCATGGGCATTTTCCCGTGGTTTTCCCATCGGGAGCCGATCCTGTGGTGGTCCCCGGATCCTCGTCTGATATTGTTTCCCAGGGAATTAAAAACTTCAAGGCGACTGCAGCGCACTATTCGCCAGGCCCACTTTCAGGTAACTATGGACCATGCGTTTGAGGCGGTCATTTGCGGTTGCGCCGATGCGTTGCGGAAAAACAGCCGGGGCACTTGGATTGTGGGTGAGATGATCAAAGCGTACTGCAGGCTGCATGAATCCGGCCATGCGCATTCGGTTGAAGCGTGGTATGAGGGTGAACTGGCCGGAGGTGCCTACGGTATTGCAATAGGCCGGGTTTTTTTCGGGGAGTCCATGTTTACACGCGTCAGCAATGCATCAAAGGTAGCTTTTGTTAAGCTGGTGGCGCATCTTGATGTACAAGGGTTTGACATGATTGACTGTCAGATGACAACCCGTCACCTGTTACATTTTGGTGCCCGGGAGGTGCCGCGGTCCGTTTTTTTGAAAAAGCTTGAAAAATCCGTGGCGTCTCCGGTGCGGCCGGGTAAGTGGAAGTTAGAAGTACTATAGACCGCCATTATTTACCTGTCCATACTGTTTCAGGTTTCAGATTCCCACCGTGTGGCCAATGAAGCAGGAAATATTTTTTTCCGTGTACCCTGAATTCCTGTAGCCCCACCCGCTTTGTCGAAAAAAGGGGGAGAATTGAAAAAAGAGTGCCTGTTCTGCAGAATTGCCAAACATGAAACAACCACTGAATTTCTTTATGAAAGCGAAAATCTGGTGGTTTTCAGGGATATCCATCCCCACGCCCCGGTTCATCTTCTGATCGTTCCCAGAAAGCATATCCGCAGTATCAATGATCTGAAGGAACCGGACAAGGCCATTATCTCAGAGATGATAATAATAGCCCGGGATATGGCTGAAAAAGCAGGTGTCGCCAAAAGTGGATACAAGCTGTTTTTTAATGTTGAAAAGGGCGGGGGGCAGGTGATTTTTAATCTTCACCTTCACTAGGTCGGTGGCTGGTAATCAATGCCTGTAGTAGTGGACAGCGTATCCTTTCCAATTAGGATGCGTTGCTTTACGATTTGGCCTTGTCCGATAACGCCATTTTTACGGCCATGCCTATTTTTTCAATGAGGTATGGTTTTTTGATATAGGCGCCGGCACCCAACCCCAGGGCATCTTTGACTCTTTGGGTTTCGGAAAAACCGCTGGCGATAATTGCTTTTTGATGCGGGTGAAATTCAAGTATCTTTTTATATGTTTCAAGCCCGTCCATACCTGGATCCATAATCATGTCGAGAACCAGTAAATCGGCAGTATGGGTCTGCATGTATTCGACAGTTGCCTCGCCGCTGTCAAAAGCGGTTACCGAATAATTCAGTTTTTGCAGCATGTGGGTAGCAATTTCCCGCTGTTCCTCAAGATCATCCACCACGAGGATAGACTCCCCTTTACCTTTCAGCTCAGCTAATGAGGTGATACGGGTACCGGTTGGCAGTTCTTTTCTCACCGCCGGGAAATAAAGCTTGAATGTGGTGCCGATGCCGGGTTTGCTTTGCACGTCAATATGGCCGTGATGGTCTTTGACGGTCCCCCAGACAACGGCCATTCCCAGCCCGGTACCGCTACGTCCCATTTTCTTTTTCGTATAAAACGGTTCAAAAATTCTATGCAGATCCTGTTTTTTGATTCCCGAGCCGTTGTCCCGGACCATAAGAATACAATAATCGCCCATGGCAATATGGTCAAAACCGTTAAACGCCTTATCGATATGGCGGTTTTGGGTGTGAACGGTTATTGCCCCGTTGTTGGACATGGCCTCAGCGGAATTGGATATCAGGTTCATGATTGTTTTGGACAGGTGGACCGGGCTGCCGGAAATATTCAGAAGATCGGGCTCAAGATCGGTTTCCAGATGAACTTGCGGGTGGAATTCGATCATTTTTTCATATTCGGGACTGGCCAGATATTCGGCTATGATTTGATTTAAATTGACAACCTGAGTGACCACTACCCCCCGCCGGGCCAGTGTCAGAAGATCCTGAACAATAGCCGCCGCTTTTTCGCCGGATTTCTGTATGGTCTGCATGGGTTTGCGCATGGGGCTGTCTTCGGGCATATCCATCAAAAGAAGTTCCGGATAACTGACAATACCGGATAAAATATTGTTCAGATCATGGGCCACGCCGCCGGCCAGGGTACCGAGGGCTTCCATTTTTTGGGAGCGTTGCAATTGCTCTTCAAGCTGCTGTGTTTCGTTCTTGGCTTTTTTGACTTTAGTCAGGTCATTTCCAATACATAAAATTTCATGAAAATTTCCCTGAGAATCAAAGATTGGTTTATGGGTCCATGCAATCCACACCGGTTGTCCGTTTCTGAGGATATTTTGTGTTTCGTGCGTTTTTAGTTGTTCAGGATTGTTTCGCAAAGAATCAGTGAGTTCTGAGAGGTAATCAAGGGTAGCCGGTGTCTTGCGACTGATGGTGCCGTAAATATTTTTTCCGATAATTTCCTGATAGGTATATCCGAAAAATTTTTGTGCAAATTCGTTAAAAAAGCTGATGTGGCCTTCAAGGTCTCTGCGCAGGATAATACTGTTGGCATTTTCAACCAGATCCCGATATTTTTTTTCGTTATTTTTAAGTTTTAGGACAGATTCGGCATTGATGATGCTGATCGCGGCCTGGGCTGCAACGCCTGACAAAATACTCATATCACTCTGGGTCAGCAACCGTTTGGTTTTACGGTTATCCACCGCCAGGATGCCGATAGATTGTTTTTCATAAAAAATCGGCACACAGATCATCGACTTAACATCCATCTGGCGGACCAGGCTCATGCTGCGGGCGGAATATGTTTTTTCTTCATTTTTGATATCGTTAATCAGGAAGGGTTTACTTTTTATGTAGGCCCGTACAAAAGTTCCCTGAGAGTTCGGATTGTCCAGGTTGAATTGGATGCCATTTAAAACTTCCAGTTCTTTTTCGGTATGACCGAACCCGGCACCATAAATTAATTTTGTTTTTTGCGGGTTGACCAGTAAAATGACGCCACGATCAAAATCCAGATGTTTTGCAATAAGCTGGATGACGATATCAATTATCCCGGCTGTATCCTGAATTATGGAGGTTGCCTGACCGACTTCCTGGACCAGTAGCGCATTGGCATGACGGATATTGATTTCATCGGTAAGTTCATCAGCCATCTGACCCTGCTGTTGGAGCGTATTCGCCAGGTCTTTTTTTTGATAATATTCGGCAGTTAAGGCCACTGCCAGTCCGATAAACGCATTGGGAACAGAAAGAATCAGCCCGGCTTTAAAAGACAGAATAAAAGCGGCGGCCACAGATGTGATGATGCCCAGGCAAAGGTAAATGTTGCGGATGCGTTTCCATAAAAGGGAGTCCGTATTCCCCCATTTGATGACATACCGGCAGCAGTCGTCTCCTGCATGCAGGCATTCGGGATGGTCGATGACGGCAAACTGGCCGGTGAAAACTTTGGCAATCGCTTCAAACGTCCCGATGCGGTTTTCACACTGATAGGGTTTTTCTATGATTCCAGGGACAGGTCGACTGATAATTTCGACGCTGTTGGCATTCAGTTTGCGGGTTTTAATGGTGGCGCCACGGCTTACCTTGGCATACAGTTTTTTCGTCATCGTATAAACTGTGACTGGACTCATAAAACCCAAGGCATTTTGTTTGATAGATCCCAGGGCATTTGAGGATACGGAGTAACGTCCCACATCCCTGGCCAAATTCGGATTACCCGTTTTTGCGGCCAGCTTTTCATAAAAAAGATCAATCTGTTTCTGGCTGAACCAGTGACCCGGATCATTGATTTCAGGCATGGTCATACCGGCATAATCCATGACATCGTTCTTGTCCACATGCGGGTATGTATTGTGGATATATTCGAAAAATTGTTTCAGATTGTTGCTGTTGTAAATTGGGGTATTTATGTCCATGGGGGTCGTCACATCAGCAATTCTAATTATGGATTTGGGCGGAGCAACGTATTTGGATATTTTTTC
>CAZFXX010000050.1:0-14130 GCA_964522985.1 uncultured Desulfobacteraceae bacterium | reverse complement strand
CCATTGTTTTGTTGGGGATCCCCATCAGCAACCTGAACATGAAAGAAACCATCGAGCAAATCTTTTCCATGATCGATGCCTGGGGAATTGACGGCAGGGCCCGACAGATAGCAACGGTCAATGTCGATTTCGTTGTTAATACGCTGACCTGGAAACTTTCAAGCATTCGACATCCCGAGCTGCTGGATATCCTGGTACGATCCGACCTTGTTACCCCGGACGGCATGCCCATTGTACTTGCCAGCCGGTTGCTTGGGACCCCTCTCAAGGAAAGGATCACGGGAACTGATCTGGTACCGAGACTTGCACAGGAATCTGCCCGGCGTGGCAAATCTATATTTTTTCTGGGCGGAAAAGGAGATGTCGGACAGCAGGCCGCTGAAGAACTGCAGACAAAATACCCGCAAATGAGAATTGCCGATGTATATTCCCCGCCTGTCCATGTCGAAGGAATTAAATCTGCCGACTTTAAAGACCGGGACCGGGACATCGTTGATCGAATCAACCAATCCAATGCGGATATATTGCTCATCGACTTTGGCAATCCAAAGCAGAATGTCTGGTTCCATCGTAACCGGTACAGACTAAAAGTTGCCGTATCCATCGGTATCGGCGGAGTATTTGAATTTATCGCCGGTTCGGTAAAAACAGCGCCGCTGTGGATGCGGAAAACCGGAACCCAATGGATTTTCCGGATCGCTCAGGACCCCAAGCGGCTGTGGAATCGCTATTTCGCAGGGGTCTTTAAATTCGGATTAATGATCTTGCCCGCCATTTTATATTATCGCTTAAAACGCTTCTTATTTAAACTAAAACGCAATCGGCTCTCGGTTCTGGAAACCCGTATCCCCGAATCCATCGACAATAATACCCCGCATATCAATATCGTCAGACTGCCGGATCACCTTGATGCATCCATTGTGACCAATGTTAAAGACCAGGTCGAGCCCATGATCGGCAGGGTATCCAATATCGTACTGGAATTTGATCAGGTTACCTTTATCGATTCTTCGGGTCTGGGTTTTATTCTTACGCTCTGGCGCAGACTTGAGGAACTGGATAAAAAACTTTTCCTGACCGGTCTGACCGCTTCAACCCGGCGCTTTTTTAAACTTACCCGTATGCTGGAACGTCTTGAAGACCGGATCTGTAATACTTCCGAAGATGTTTTAGACAGGATCAGGGAAAAAGAAACAACACCCGGCTTTTACTTTGTCAGCCATAAAAAAATCGACTTTGTCTATATCCGGTTGTATGGCTCCCTGGATGCTGCTCAGAGAGAGCAACTCAATATGGATACCATCTTCGCCGAAATCGGGAGGTCCCACTGCATTATGGATATGAAGGCGCTTAAATTTATCGACAGTTCCGGGCTGATGTTTTTCTTTAAAATTCATAAACACCTGGCAAATCGGAACAGACGCATGTTCCTGTGCAACCTTGACGAACCCGTGCGCCAGCTGTTTCGTATCTCAAAAACAGAACAAGTGTTTAATATCAGAAATACCCCCGAAGATGCTGAAAAAGAGATCGGATAAAAATATAGGTTGTGGGTTGTAGGGACCGCCCAACAAATACCCAGCACTACAACCCAGGCCTTATTGTCCCGGAAAGGAATCAAAATGAAAGACAAAACCATACTGGTGGTGGGCGGGGCCGGATATATCGGCTCACACATGGTCAAGCAATTGCTGGATACCGGACATGCTGTTGTTGTTCTGGATAATTTTGCCACAGGCCACAGGGATCTTGTACCGGGCGGACGCATCATCGAGGGCGACCTGGGTGATCCAGAGCTGCTGGAGTCTTTATTTACACAGCATAAAATAGATGCCGTAATGCATTTTGCAGCGTTTTCACTGGTGGGGGAATCGGTTGCCAACCCCTTGAAATACTACCGAAACAATCTGGCCCGGACCGTTGAATTGCTGGATGCCATGATCCGGTTTGACGTGAAAAATTTTATCTTTTCATCCACTGCAGCCGTGTATGGCGAACCGGTTCAGGTGCCCATCACTGAAAATCACCCTTCTAATCCAACCAACCCTTACGGCGCGACCAAGATCGCAGTGGAACGGATGCTGCAGGACTGTGATCAGGCCCATGGGCTGAAATCCGTCTGCCTTCGCTATTTTAATGCCGCCGGTGCAGATGAATCCGGAAATATCGGTGAACAACACCGGCCGGAAAGTCACCTGATCCCGCTTGTGCTCAAGGTTGCAATGGGTCAATGCCAAAATATAAAAATTTTCGGAACCGATTATGACACCCCCGACGGCACCTGTCTGAGGGACTATATCCATGTTACAGACATTGCAAAGGCCCATCTGCTGGCCCTGAACCACCTGCTGTCCGGTGGCCGGAGTGCTGTTTATAACCTTGGCAACAGCAAAGGCACTTCGGTACGTGACGTCATCCGCCTGGCTGAAAAAATCACCGGTCATACGATCCCCACCGTGGAAACAGCCAGAAGGGCCGGTGATCCGGCCATTCTGGTGGCCGCATCCGACAAAATAAAAACCGAACTGGGCTGGCGCCCCCGATACGAATCCCTTGAAACCATCATCCAAACCGCCTGGAACTGGCATAAGAGAAAGATTGAGCGCTGAGGACTGTAAGAAATTTTCCGATCCATTGCCTGGCGGACAGTCAGGCGTGATCCGTTTCCCCAAAATTACTATATAACTATATACACAATTATACAATAAAATGCTTAAATTAGCACATCATTTACACACACCCTCCCCTGCTCACTTTTTTCATGGCTGATAAAACTTGCCGTAAATATTATTTATATTCTTAAACCCCTATAATTACTGTTAATAATTAGTGACATAAATGTAGTTGCCTCTATTTTAATAATTTGGCACCAACCTTACTTTATTTTAATATAGTTCATCATTTTTAACCTGCATATTTCACAAATTACATATGTACTAAAGGAGTTCAAAAAGAATCTTATGAAAAATCTATGCGCTGTTTTACTTGGCCTTGTTTTATCGATATTCCTGCTGACCGGGAATTCAGCGGCGACCCTCTTAGAAGCCGATTTAGGTGTTGAAATTACCATCAAGGACGGCATTGCCGATTCTACCTGGGGTACTCCCGGACAACCAAAAGGGGATGCCAAGGAAGACAATGAAACAGAAGTAGGTACCTATACCTATCAAAAATGGGATCTTGAAGGCATGTTCTGGAACAAAACCACTGAAAGCCTCTATATCATCGGCGGGTTTGATTTTGCTAATGGTGTGAATGTGGGTACAGATAATGCTTCCATCGGTGACGTGTTTATCGGGGATTCCTATGCCCTGGATTTATACAGAGATAATATTGGAAATCTCCTGGGTTCTTCTTCCTTTGATATCAAAGAAGAAGGACAAGCGAATATCGTAACCGAAGACCCAACAGATGTAATCCTTTCTGCGCCCTATCTGTATATCAGCGGCGGAGACTCAATCGGGAATGGCACATACACTGTCGACACCCTTCCTTCTTCTCTATCCAGCCTATTCAGCAAATGGAGAGGTGTTGGTACGCATTACTATCTGGAAATCACAGGCCTTGAGGCGCTTGCCGGCGTCATCAACAGCGGCGAACAAATTCACATCACCATGGAATGCGGCAATGATGATATGGAAGGTGCCGCACCCGTTCCCGAACCGGCCACCATGCTGCTGCTGGGTACCGGCCTGATCGGTCTGGCCGGCATTGGAAGAAAAAAAGCCCGATTCAAAAAATCATAACACATTATTATTAATGTAATTAATTAAAGGACCAAAATACTCTGGCCCCATAACCGCACAGCTAATCATTAACCGCTTGGATACAACATTAGTTCGCGCTGAAATCAGCCGGTTTGTGTGGAAATCCCGGATACCCTATTCATCATTCCGCATTCATAATTCATCATTGGCATTTTTTCACTTCCCCTTCAATCTACAACCTTCAGCCTTCTACCTGTAACCCCAACCCCGCATTTTTCAAATCTCCCCCCTGTCAATCATCTGCGCCATCATCCCGACATAGTCTATCCCGGCGGCCGTAAATCCCTGTCTGCCGTATTTCATGTTGCCCTCCAGGACGTAAAATTGACCGGCATGGGGCAGGATATCGATGCCGACATCATCCCAGCGGCATTTTCGGGCCGTATGCAGCGCAAGATTAAGGGCCTCGGCAGGGATGTTATCAAGTCGGATCGATCCGCCCAGGGCAATATTGCTGCGAAATTCATTGCAACAGGCAATCCGCCAGTAGGCATGGACCACCTTTGCGCCGATGACCACCACCCGTATATCCCGGTCTGCAGGCAGATATTCCTGGATATACGCGGTACGGGTCCTTTGACAGTAGGCTGCCAGGTCTTCTCTGGTTTTGATCAAAAAAACACCCCGGCCCAGAGCCGAGCCCCTTGGAATCTTGGCGATAAACGGAAAAGAAAAATAATCGAAAATTAATTTCTGCTGGTGCCGGCCGTAAAAGACTCTGGTTTCAGGATGCGGTATTTTCTGCAGCTTGAACAGCGCGGTCTGTTTGATTTTATCCTGAACACATATATAATTGTGATAGCCGGGAAATGTTTTTTTATTGATGGAGGCAAAAAGATGCGCATAAAACAGAGAAGGATAATAGATAATTGGGGCCCTGCGGATAAGGACCGCATTTTCAGGGCTGTAATCTTCAAAATTCGGTTTGACGCCCAGGGTCAATACGTTCCGGCAATTTTTGAGCCGGGCCTCCAGAGCGATGACAGTCCTTGGTTGCGGCATATGGGTTTTAGGTTCTGGGTCTTGGATCTTCAGTTCAACGGTTCAGGATTCGGGGCACCTGCCCTAAATTAAAAGTTGAATACTGAAGCTTTGCAAAAGTCACTTCGCACCACCATTGCAATTGAATATTGAATTTATTATATCTCTTTGAGACGTCTCGGCTACTATGCCAAGACGGCTCACAATGGCATTTTTATATATTCGGCAGAATTCCTTAATTTTTCACTTTTCAATTTTCAATTTGAAAGGTTCCAGAACAAAGGCCGAATCCGCAAGTTTGATATCCGGGTTGAATTTATGAATTTCCAGATCAAATGTCACATCCCCGGCATCTGAAATCAGCAGTCTCGAGGGTATATGGTATCCTTTCACTGTCCTGCAGCCCTGGAACACGACAGCATAGGCCAGGGTTCCGGCCGTGCTGAATACTTCCAGTTTCCGAACCTTTGACCCTGTATTATCCAGAAAAATTTTTTCAACGACTCCCATCCAGCGCTTCTTGAGCACAAGGACATATCCACTACCGGATCTGTCCGAATGAACAAAAATACTGTGATGCGGATAAACCGGTATTTTACCGGCCAGGAGCCTACGCAGATCCTCTATTTTTATCGGAACTGAAATAAGGGCGTTAAGGCTGGCATTTTTAGAATGCATTTTGTGAAACCGTAACGGGTTACGGGTGATTGCGTAAAACCATGTGCCGTCGGTTGCAAAACTAGCCTGGGGCCGCCCCACAGGCCCTAATACTTCAATCCGCAGCCTGCCGTTTTTACCCCCGATCCAGGCAATCCGTGAAGTCAGGGTGCCTTGTTTGTCGCGCATCTGAAATTTACCAACACCTTGAAATGTTTCAAGTTTATTATTGATGCGTGAAATATTTTCAAAAAATCGATTTGCCTGAACATTTGATTCCGATAAGGGAAGTTGCCCCTTATGCAGGGTACTGCATGCGGCAAAAAAAACAAATGATCCGATAAGCGGCATCAGAATTTTGAATCGCATGGCTTATGACTCCGACCCGGTCAGTTCCCGGATTTTTTTTTCAAGGCTGTTTTTATCTTTTTTTCTATTTGCCAATGATCGCAGGTATGCTTCCAGTGCTTTTTTGGGGTTGTTTAACGCACGATAGGCGTCCCCGAGATGTTCGAGTATAATCGGATCATCAGGAATGATGCTAACGGCTTTTTCCAGATATTTCAGGGCGTTTTGGAAAAGCCCCTTTTTAAAATACACCCATCCCAGGCTGTCGGTAATATAGCCGTCATCGGGTTTGTATGTAAGGGCCTGCAGGATAAGCCTTTCGGCTTCATCCAGATTATACCCCAGATCCACATAGGTATAACCGAGATAATTCAGCGCATTTGCATTTTCAGGATCAAATTCAATGACCCTTTTCATTTGATCGATGGACTTTTCCTTTTTTCCCGATTTATCATAAATGACACCCAGTCGAAAATTCAAATCAACATTTTCAGCATCCAGATCCAGCGCACTGACAAGTGTCTGTTCAGCTTTGACATAATCTTCAAGATCCTCATAAAATGAACCCAGATAGACCAGAATATCGATACTGGCCGGTATGGTTTTGAGAACATTTTCCAAATAGGCAGCAGCTTTTTTGATCTCATCCTTTTTATGGTATAGAAAGGATATGTGGATAACCGCATTCCTGTAAAAACGCGACTCTTTTTTAACCTGTTTGAAATGAAGCATGGCACCTTCTTCATTTTTAACGCCATCATATGCCATCGCAGCAATATAATGCAGGTCCGAACTTTCCGGTGCCCCCGCCAGCATCCCCTTGATAAGCTTCAGTACAGTTTCATAATCCTCAATCTCCAGGTATAGTTGAAAAATTTTTCTGACAATATTAGTGTCTGTAAGGCTTTCCCGGCCCAGAGCCGCCAAGCGTGTCGCGGCTTTATCCGGCTGCCCGTTCTGATCGTAAAAACGGGCCAGTTCCAGATTTGCTCTGGCATTGTTTGGATTCTGTTTCAGAAAATCCAGATAGGTACCGACTATTTTTTCTTTATTACCGAGGGATTTATACAAATCCAGCAGTTCGAAGCGCGGCTCTTCAAGCCTGGGTTCCAGGCTGAGTGATTTTTTAAAATTTTTTTCAGCATCAACCGCATTGCCCCTGGCAGCAAAAATTTTCCCAAGAAAGAAATATCCGGCATAGGAATCATCAAAATGATCGACCAGACGATTAAATGTTCTGAAAGCACCTTCCAAATTACCGGTATCCATATAAATCCCGCCTAAAAGCAGATAGATGCCCTGTTTCTGAGGATCAATTTTGATGATTTTCTCATATGTCTGGGCAGCAACCTCAAGGTGTTTTAATATCTGGTTGATCCGGCCGTACAGGATCAGCGCTTCCAGGTGGTCGGGATCGACGGCAAGTATCTTGTTCAGGGTCTCAAGGGCCTTCTGGTTTTCTCCCAGATCAAGATACAATGCCGCCAGTTCCTTTTGCAAAAATAATGAATCCGGATCATCCTCAATGGCTCTGATAAGATGCTTTACAGATACCTGGCGATTTCCCTTTTTTCCCTGCAGCAGGGCTTCCACAAAAAAATAGTACCCGTTGGGGGCCCTTTCCGAAAATTTTGATTCAAATTCATTTTTCTTTTCAAGGGCCGGCCGTATATTTTTTGAGATAGCCGGCATGCAGCCCGCTATAAATAATATACTGATAGCCCCCACACATGTTCTGATTAATATTGATTTCAATTATTTAAGTTCCCTGGCGGTTATCCAGTAAACCGGTGCTGTTAAAAAAGGCGTACGCCGCAAATAACAAATTACAAGCACCCATTCACAAATAAATCGCAAACTACATCTCAAATAAAGTCAAAAACCGATCGTTTGATCCCATATAGGCTTAATTTATTTACCATTTTCGCCTTAATCAGTTTGATTTGTTTGCTATTTGCCTTTTATTTATTGTCATTTATGCTTTCTGATATCAAGAACCTTCCCCGGTTGCGGCATAGGAATCGAAATCAGGGATTTCGCGTTTAAAATACTCTTTCATTTTTTTTATCAAATTTTTCTCAACCTGTCGCACCCGTTCCCTGGAAATACCATATCGATCCCCGATCTCCTGCAGGGTAACCGGCGTATCAGAAAAGATTCGAAGTTCAAATATTTCAACTTCCCTTGGCGTCATTTTAGTCTTGAATTCAGCAATCTTGCTTTGCAGCAGCGATTCCATCTGTTTCTGCGCCACCTGTGTTTCCGCAGAGTCCGACTCGGTGCTGATGAATTCTATACGTTCCGTGCCGGAATCCTCTTTTAACGGTGCATCCAAAGAGATATCCCAGCCATCCAGACGCTGGTCCATGTCGATGATTTCCCGTTCGGAAACCCCTAACCGCTCGGACAAAAGTTTGGGTTTTGGATCAAATCCCTGGTCAATGAGTTTCTGTTTTTCCTTTTTCAGCTTAAAAAACAGCTTTCGCTGACCCTGGGTCGTGCCGATCTTTACAAGACGCCAGTTGTCCATTATAAATTTAAGGATATACGCCTTGATCCAGAAAGAGGAATAATAGGAAAATTTAACATTTTTATAGGGATCGAATTTCCTCACGGCCTGCATGAGTCCGATATTGCCCTCCTGAATCAAATCCAGCAAATTCTGCATCCAGACCCGCTGAAACTCAAGGGCAATCTTCACCACCAACCGCAAATTTGAGGTAACCATATGGTAGGCCGCGTTCTGGTCGTCGTCCTCGAAAACACGCAATGCCAGTTCTTTTTCCTTCTCCCTGGTCAGCAGCTT
The DNA here is from genome assembly GCA_964522985.1 of uncultured Desulfobacteraceae bacterium. Taxonomy (GTDB): domain Bacteria; phylum Desulfobacterota; class Desulfobacteria; order Desulfobacterales; family 4572-123; genus 4572-123. The sequence goes on along the minus strand of CAZFXX010000050.1, from coordinate 5,571 downwards.
GTATTCACTGATCTCCATTAAATAGCGCTGGAGCGAATCAAATTTAACCAGTGATTTATCTCCGGCCGTTTTCTTCGATGCCCCATTGCCGGGTCGGGCCGCAGACTTGGTTTTTTTCGCCTTTACCTTTGACTGTTTTTTTGTTTTTTGAACTGTTTTTTTTACCATATTATCATTTTTTGAATCGTATTTTTATTGGACAACCATTATAACATGTGCTATTGACGCTTTGAGTTTATTGTGCGCCTGTAGCTCAGCTGGATAGAGCAACGGACTTCTAATCCGTAGGCCGCAGGTTCGAATCCTGCCAGGCGTACCAAATACCTTAAAGGGCGCTGATCCCTTTTTACGCTGGGCCGTCAAATCATTAAAAAAATAGTATAACATCAGTGAATCCTTTTTAAAACCGAAAAGAGCAAACCAACAGAAAGAAGCCCATGCCGCAGATTGTTGAAATCATAAAAATAATCGCTGTTCTGGCAGCAGCGGCAACCCTGGGCAACTGGTTTTTAAGGGAAATAAAAAAAAGCCGCGACCGGCGCAGCCCCTGGTACACACCCTATATCGGTCTTCCCGGCATACTTGTACTCATTGCCATTCTGCTGCCGGTTTTCATTTATCTTTTATCATAGCTGGTTACAAAAAATCGGGGCTTGGCTTTTGATCTTATTTGAAATTTGGATATTGTGGTTTGGAATTTATTTATAATTTCCTGTCTGGACTTTGAAGACCGAATATCAAAATTCAAGCGTTTCCGGCCGTACCCGAAATAAGTGCCGGATCCACACCGATACTCTGCATGGCAGCTTTCCACCGGGATTCAAACGGCATTTCAAAAACAATCCTTTCTGAAAACGGACAGGTCAGCCAGGTGTTCTCCCTGATTTCCAGCTCGAGCTGATCAGGCCCCCAGCCAGCACATCCCAGCATAATCATAAATATTTCAGGTCCATTACCGATTGCTATGGATTTTAATATGTCAAGGGTATTGCTCATACCAAAACCGGGCGTAAACCTCAGGCAGCCCTGCCATTCAAGGGGAGGGCCGTGCAATACGAAAATCTCACCCATATGGACCGGTCCGCCCATATGAATAGGGACGGTTTCCGCTGTCGGGCCGTAGTCTATTTTCAACTCCTCAAAAATAGATTTTGCCGATAAAAACGGATGCACCCGATTCACGATTCCCCCCACAGCACCCTGCCGGGTATGCTCAAAAAGGCAGGTAACCGTCTTGGAAAAATTCGGATCAGCCAACCCGGGCATCGCCAGAATCATCTGGCCCTTTAAAAAAGGGGATATGTGTTGTGTCATAAAGTTTCCCCGTCCGTGAACGAGTCAAACAACCGGGAACCAGGATCCAGCAGCATGGTGATATCTCCATTTTCCATTATACCGACCCCGCCAAACGCCCTGGTTTTCGCCAGCAATTCACCCACCGGCAATACCATGACAGCCTTATTCCCGATAATCGTGTCCACCGCAAATTTTATTTGGTTCTGCCCGGATGTAAGGCTATTTTTGCTTTCAGAATACATTACATTCATAATATGAGAATATTCTTTATCCTTTCTGACACCCAGTCTGCCGCCAAGATCATACAATTCATTTTTTTTAAAACTGCCGATACTGCCCATTTGATCAATGGATTCCACATTGGCGGTCGGGATCGAAAGCATATAGTGCCCAATTTTAAATGTAATGGTATACACAACACTCAGCGAGACCGGCAGCCTTATTAAAAATTCAGTACCCCGGTCCGGTTGGGAAGCAATTGTAATCGTTCCGCTCAGATATTCAATGGCCTGGACGACCACATTCATACCGATTCCCCTTCCGGCAATATCACTGGTTTCAGCAGCAGATGAAAAATCAGTGTCAAAAATAGTGCCGAAAAATTCTGTATCCGACAACCCTGCAATCTGCTCATCGGTCATTGACCGATTGTTTTGCAAATACCTGGTGATGGCTTCCCGGCTTATTCCACGGCCGTCGTCTCTGATCTTCAGGCAAAGATTTTCCCCTACTTTCCCGGCTTCAAGTTGAATCAGGCCCATGGGTGTTTTGCCTGCGCTTTGACGTTCCTCGGCCGTTTCTATGCCATGGGCGATTGAATTGCGAATCAGATGAATGAAGGGTTCCCGTAATCTGTCCAGCAAAGCTATATCCGCCTGAAGGTCTCCACCGACAATCCTGAAATCAACCTGTTTATTATGGTCCCTGGCCAGGTTTCTGATGGTAACGGCAAACAGTTCCGAAAAATCGCCCACAGACATGAGCCGCAATTGGGCAAGCCTGAAATATAGTCCTTTCAGCATCGAGGTGTAATGGTCAATCCAGGATTTCAGGGCTGTGGATTCCCGTGAAAGCGGCGGCAGGGTTTTCTCCAGAAACAAGGTCTCCTGAGCGTAGCCCAGCAACTCCTCAATCAATGAATATTTAACCCGGATATGGTCAATTTTCTCAGATGTGTCATCCTTTAACCCGGCTTTAAGATATTTCGCATTTTTTAGAAGGTCCGAAGGGTGCCCCCTGAAACTCGAGACCAAGTCAGCATACCATCTCCGATTTTCAGGGTCGCTTATTTCATCATTTCTGCCCACCAGAAATTTAAGCAATTTGCTGCCGTCAAAAAAGAGTTGAATTACCCCCGGTTCAACCTTACCGGTTTCCCTCTGGAACAGACTGCACCAGTCTTCCATGGCATGACTCAATTGGGTAATATTATTCATGCTCAAGGCCTTGGCCATTCCTTTTATGGAATGGATCTTGCCATGGATTTCTTTCCACAATGCCGTATTATCCGGGTTATGTTCCACCCGAATCAAAAAATTATCCAACTCTTTAAGATATTTTCCCGACTCGGCGATAAATATTTTTTTATATTTTTGAAGATCTACCATAGGAAAGCTCAGATAATAAATCCCACATTGCAGCCGGTGTAATGATTTGGACGGTTAAATTTTTATGGGAATAAACCGTGCCGTCTCCTTTAATATTATCGAACCAGACAAGCCCGATGATTTCATCCGGAATCAGGGCCAATTTCTGCTGGTTCCATTTTAGAAGAACAATGCGTGCATCTTTTCTGTTTACCGACCTTGTTGTGCCGCTTAACAGGTTTACAGCATCAACCACATCAAACAGTTCGCCCCGATAATATATCAGTCCCAGATAACATGCCGGTACAAAAGGGATCCGGGCGATGGGCATACGCTCAATCACCCGATGAACAAATTGGGCGTCAATTCCCCAGTATCGGTCATCGGCTTTAAATGTAAAATATTCCATGATGGGGATATGGGTTTTGGGTTCAACATGCAACCCAAAGTTATAAAAACAAAACAGAACGGCTTTCACGAATATTCAATTTTCAACAGCCCATATTCAATATAGCCGGAACCTACAGGCGTATAACCGCCTACCGCTCGTCCCTTATTAGTTTGAAGCGCTGATAAGCCGTATTCAATTTTTCGGAGAGGATGTTGAGTGATTTCATAACAACCACGATCTTTTTCATGTCCTCTTTCTGGTTTTGAGTAGCAATGGTTGTTTTTTGCGTCGCCAGAAAATTATCACCAGCAAGATCTGAAAATTGCTGGAAATGAGTTAACAGCTTTCGCAGTTCTTTGACCTGTTTTGCATTAACCGCTTCCATCTGTTTTACTTCCCCAAAAATATCATCAACCCCGGTCAATATTTCACCAAAGGTATCCACCATGGTGTGAATAATATCACGGCCCTTGTTGATCCCATCTTTGCTTTTGCCCAGTGATTCGATCACAGCCTTGTTTTCCGTCAGTATATCGCCATTTATAATACCGATCTCTTTAGCCGACTGTTTAGAATTTTCGGCCATGCTGCGAATTTCATCCGCCACAAGGGCAAAGCCCTTGCCCAGTTCACTGGCCCGGGTCGCTTCTATGGAGGCGTTAAGGGAAAGCAGATCCGTCTTTTGGGCAATTTCATCTATAACGTTCATGACCAGCCGGATCTTCTCCACCTTTTTTGCCAGGCTGTATATGGGCCGGGAATAGTCGACCATTTCTTCTAAGACCGTTTCCAGGTACGCAAGGGTTTTATGCGCATTATCGGCGCCTTTCCGCGTTTTGTCGCGGGCCCCACCGATTTTGGATACCGTCTGGGCCGATTGGGCAACCATTTCATCCATAACGGTCAAGCCGTTATCCATCTTCACCGAAATCTTTTGTGCAATCAGGGTCTGCGCTTCAGATCCTTTTGCAATTTTTCTGGCGGATTGATCTATGGCCCGGCTGCCGACTAGGACTTTTCCCACCAGCCCGCTAAGGCGGGTATTGGTCTGCTGTATCTGCAACCCCACCGCCTGCATGGCGGATATCATATCCCTGAGATCGTGTACCATGGTACTGAAAATCTCTTCCAAATCGCGCACTTCGTCACGCGACGACAAATCTATTTCCAGCGAAAGGTCACCGCGACTGATTTCACCGGCGACAGTGCTCAACCGTTTAAGCCTGCTGACAATTGAGTTGGAAAAAATAGTGCCGAAGATGATACCGAACCCCATTGCAATAGCAGTTGAGATCGCCTGGGCCAGATAAAAACTTTTAGAATTCAGATTAACAATGCTCACAACGATCATAACGATCAGCAGCAAGAGTAAAAAACTGAGGATCAGTTTGTTTTTTATGCTTGTTCTACCCATTGAGACATATCCTCCAGAACAATGATCCACCCCAGTATCTTTCCTTCCATATTCAGAAGCGAAACCACCACATGAATTTTCCGGCCGCCAATAGCAGAATTAAAATTAATTTTGGGAATTTTTCGGTCCCGCACGACATTTTTAAGCGCATTTACCATGTGATATTTCACTTCTCTGGCCGAAAACAGATCGGTCACCAGACAATTTAGAACATCCTCATAGGGTTTATTTAAAATTTCAAGGGCCGTAGAATTAACCTTTACAATTCGGGCATCCTTTTCAGCCACGATAATACCGACCCCGAGGCTGTTGATAATCGCCTTGTGAAACCCCAACGCATCGATCAATTCCCTGGTTTCCTGCCTTGGGAAAAGCTTATCAGTTTCGGTGATCTTTGATTTGCCGGAAAAAGGCAGCCCCTTACGTTCAAGTTTGTCCATAAAATTATCCACATGCCCGGCCATGGTTTCCATGGGCCCCTTGGCAATATAATAATCAGCCCCCAGTGTATCCAGTTCATCAAGCTGTTCAACCAGGATCCCGGATACGGCAACGATGGGGAATTGCGCCTCCGGAAACTGGCTGCGACTGAATCTGATAAACTCACGCCCATCAATCTTCGGCATTACCAGATCGACAAACAGGAGATCAACCGGTCCCTGTTTCAGCTTTTCGATGCCTTCCTTGCCATCATAAGCCTTGAGGATATCATATCCCCTTTTTTCAAGAAGTTCCGTAAGAAATTCCACAAAGAAAAAGTCATTATCGATTACAAGCGCTTTTTTCAGCATTGCAGTCACCTCTGATCTAGCCGATACAGACTCGGCGAATTTCGGTAAAATCGGTCAATCCCTGAAAAACCTTCAGGATACCATCCTGTTTCA
>CAZFXX010000049.1:0-14341 GCA_964522985.1 uncultured Desulfobacteraceae bacterium | reverse complement strand
TTATAATACAAGTCAGGTAATTTGATCAGACAATGAATGATAACATATCCCTTTCTATAGCCATTATTACAAAGGATGAAGCCGGGAACATGCCCGTCTGTCTTGCAAGTGCCCGATTCGCGGATCAAATCGTTGTGGTGGATTCAGACAGTACTGATGATACTGTTGAAATCGCATCGGACTTCGGCTGTGATGTGTTTGTCGAGAACTGGCGCGGGTTCGGCCCGCAAAAGCAGTTTGCCATAGATAAATGTAAACACCGGTGGGTGCTTGTTCTGGATGCCGATGAACGAATTCCTGCTGAAACGGCTATTGCTATCAAAGATATCGTGTTGAACCAATCGAATGAAACAACCGGTTACAGTTTTCCCCGGAAAAACTGGTTTCAGGGCCGATGGATCAGGCACCTCTGGGGGGGAGACCGGGTGGTCAGGCTTTTCCGGAAGGGGGCCGGTCAGATGACGCCGAATGCTGTCCACGAGGCGGTGGAGGTCAACGGGGTGGTTAAGGCGCTGGATGTGCCCATAGAACATTTTACGGAGAGCAATTTGAGTAAGATCTTGAGTAAGATCGACCATTATTCAACGCTGGGCGCACAGGAAGCATTTAATAATAATAGAAAAGCAACGGTCTGGTCAGCTTTATTCCGGGCTGTCCTAACTTTTTTTCAAAATTACTTTTTGAAGCTGGGCATCCTTGATGGTTCTCAGGGACTGACCCTTTCCATTCTGGATTCGGTTAATAAATTTTTTAAATATGCCAAATTAAGTGAACTGCACAGCCGGTTCAAGTCGTCAGGCCAAGATTTTTAGGGTGCCCTGCCATATGGATATTACCTTCGTTATTGTCAACTGGAATACAAAGGACCTGCTGAAGGACTGCCTGGATTCCATCTATAAAACAGTTAGGACTGTCCTGTTTGAAATCATTGTGGTGGACAATGCCTCCCATGACGATAGTGTGCTCATGGTAAGGGAGGTGTTTCCCGGTGTCAGGATAATCGAGAACAGTGAAAACCGGGGGTTTGGAGCGGCCAACAACCAGGCGTTTGAAGTCATGAAGGGACGGTACGCGCTTTTGCTCAATACCGATACGGTCCTGACTGAAAATGCTGTTCATGAACTATTTGGTTTTATGGAAAGTCATGACAACGTGGCCATGGCCGGCGGACAGCTTTTGAACCGGGATGGTAGCCGACAGAATTCAATCGCGAATTTTCCAACCATTTTTACACTCCTCATGAATACGGCCCTTCTTGAATACCTGTTTCCTGCAAAATATCCGAGCAAGAGATATGAGCATAAAAACCCCCTTAAAGTTGAATCGGTTATCGGTGCCTGCATGCTTGTGCGCAAAAAAGCCATGGATGAAGTGGGGATATTGGACGAGCGGTATTTTTTCTTTTTTGAAGAAACAGACTGGGCTTACCAGATGGGGGGTGCCGGTTGGAAAATATATCATATTCCGTCGGCAAAAATCTACCATCTGCAGGGCCAGAGCATTGGGCGAAATAGTCGTTCCCGAATCGAGTTTTATCGATCCAGGTATAAGTTTTTCAACAAATGGAAAGGCCGCTTCTATAGTGTGGTGGTTTCCGGTGTTATTTTTATCCGATTGTTCATAAACTGGTTTTTGACATCTGTCGAAAATATCCTGACGGCGGGAATGAGCAAGAAACTAAGGGATAAATGGGTTGTGTATTTTCAACTTATTCTTTGGCATCTGAAAGGTCGCCAATAGACTACAACTATTTTTTTTAATGCATATAGGCGACTTCCGTGGATCCAGAGAAAATATTGATGCGTAAAAATATCAAAAAAAGCAATCCGCCAAAACCAGATGTTAAAGCACTATCGCCGGATGCCAAATTATCTGCAATCTATCTGTTTGTTCTCGGTGCTTTTACCAGGCTATTCACCTGTTGTTTTACATATATTTAGTCTCACGCGAAGCGAAAAAGGGCTCCTGCGTGACTGCCTGAATTCCATCTACAAAACAGTCCAAATATCGTGTTTGAAATCATTATGGTGGACAATACCGCTTGGGATGACAGCCGGCAGAATTCAATCGCAAATTTTCAAACCGTTTTTACACTTCTTATGAATACCTCCCTTCTTGAATACCTGTTTCCTACAAAATATCCGAGCAAGAGATATGGACATAAAGATCCCTTTGAAATTAAATCGGTTATCGGTGCCTGCATGCTTGTGCGCAAAAAAGCAATGTTGGTTCTTGCAATTTGTTATTTTCGGGTGGCCCGTGTTATCCGGTTTATCCGGGTATGGATATAATTTGAGCGATCTGTTTTAAATCAGGCCTTCAATAATGTAGGCATCCAGATAATCAGGATTAATATGTCCGGCGGATATGATTTTATTGCGAACGGAAATGCCGGCCTGGTGAACCGTTTCAGGATTGCCTGAAACAAGCGGATGCCACCATTGAAGCTTTTTCCCTTCAGCCAGTAGACGGTAGGCGCAGGTGGCAGGGAGCCAGTCAATGGCCCTGGCCTTTTCCGGCGTTAGAAACAGGCATTCGGGCGCCAGGGTTGCCCGTTTTTCATAAACCAGGCAGTGACAGGCCCTGATATCCAGATGCCGGCAGGCCACACTCGTGTAGAAAACCTCGCCGGTGTCCTCGTCTTCCAGTTTTTCCAGACAGCAGCGGCCGCACCCGTCACACAAAGATTCCCATTGACGCGTGGTCATCTCCTCCATGGGTGTTGTTTCCCAGAATTTTTTTTTATGATTCGTCATGTAAACTGGCTTTTTTGACTGTATTATTACCGAATTTTTTCAAGATGGAATCCACGGCCTTATCTACTTTTTCCCAACTGGCATTGGTGTTTTCACGTTTTTTAAAAAGATCCATCTGCACGGGGCCTTTTTTGGGGTCAAGACCTGATGCGCCCACACCGATCAACCTGATGCGGGTGGTCAAAGGGTAGGCTGCCAGTAGTTTTGCCGCCGTTTTAAAGATGGCTTCGGAAGAGTGCGTGGGGGCCGCCAGGGTAATGCTGCGCGTAAATTGCCTGAAATCAGCATGTTTGATTTTAAGCGTAATGGTTTTAGCCCTAAGACCCAGCTTTCTGAGCTGCCGCCCAACATCTTCGGAATGTTTTAAAATATGCAGTTGCAACGCTTCTTTGTCGGCGGTATCGACGGCCAGGGTCGTTTCGCTGCTAACCGATTTGGCTCTGGAAAATGGTGTTACCGGTGAATTGTCCCGGCACAGGGAAAGATCTCTCAAACGGTACCCGAATTTGCCGAACTTTTTTAGCAGCATTTCATCGGAGTACCTGCGCACATCTCCAAGGGCGTTGACCCCGATTTTTTTTAAATGCTGCAGGGTTTTTTCGCCCACCCCCGGCACTTTCCCGATGGGCAGCGTTTCGACAAACGCCAGCGCCTTTTCCGGCCTTATAAATGTCAGCCCGTCGGGTTTGTCCATATCCGATGCAATTTTGGCTAGAAATTTACACGATGCAATCCCCACCGAGCAGTTGAGGTTCACGGTATCAAGCACTTTTGACTTGATCTGACGTGCCGTCTCTTCCGGTGAACCGTACAGCCGCCGGCAACCTGAAATGTCCAGGTAGGCCTCATCTATTGACACCGGTTCCACTAGCGGCGTAAATTCCCGCAGCAGGTCCATAATGATGACGGACAGTTCCTTGTAGCGTTTTTTACGGGGCCGAATAATAATGCCCTGTGGGCATTTTTTGCGGGCCATGAATATGGGCATGGCCGAATGCACCCCGAATCTGCGTGCTTCATAGCTGGCCGTGGCCACCACGCCACGCCCCGAAGGGCTTCCGATAATAACACACTGCCCTTTTAGTCCGGGATTATCCAGTTGTTCAACCGCGGCAAAAAAAGCATCCATGTCAATGTGGATAATCATGTTTTACACTGCCCGAACAAAAAGTCCTGTTCAGGTCACAGGCCCCAGGTTCTAGGTTTTAATTCCCCTGCCAGGATACAAACTCGGTAAAGTGTGAACTATCTTTGTTTTATCATAAAGGATGCCGAGTCAATAAAAAAATAATTCTAAAACAAAAAATACCCGGCATCAAGAAGTGAATTCAAGGTGCGGCAATTTTTTTATAAAACATTCATTGTCGCGGCCTTATAGGTTCTGACCCTTTGGGCAAGCAGCCGGTCAAGGCCGGCATCATCGAGATTTTCCTCGATCAACTGTTCAAAGGCACTGCCGATAACGACGCCGTGGGCAAGTGCGGCCACAGCAGCTACATCTTCAGTTGTTGAAATGCCGAATCCCACGCAGGTGGGGAGTTTCGTGCAAGGACGCAATCGGCGTATATTTTCCCTGATTGCCTCCGTGTCAAGCCCGTCGCTGCCGGTCACGCCGGTTTTGGAAACCATGTACAAAAATCCTTTTGCAGATGCAGCAATATATTCCATTCGCTCAACCGGCGTTGTCGGGGCCAACAGGCGGATTAAGGCCAGATCATGGCCCTGGCTTTGCGAGGTCATTTCCTCCGATTCCTCCGGGGGCAGGTCCACCACCAGAACCCCGTCGGCGCCGGCAACCACGGCATCATGATAAAATTTTGCCACACCATAGGCATGGATAGGGTTGTAATAACTGAAAAGAATAATCGGCACCTGGGTTTGCTTGCGTATCCTGGCCGTTATTTCTATAACTTTACCGGTATTTACCCCCTGGGCCAGGGCCCGTGCAGAGGAACGCTGAATCACCGGGCCATCGGCAGTAGGATCGGAGAAAGGGATGCCGAGCTCTAGGATGTCCAACCCGGATTTGCACATGCCTGTAATGATCCGCTCTGAAGTTGAAATGTCGGGATCACCCGCTGTTACAAAGCCGACCAGAGCGGTTTCGTTTTTTTGTTTCAGCCTTTTAAACGTTTCTTCGATGCGGTTCATGTTTTTTTGTTTCCTTGGTTTGAAAGGTTGTCGGATGCTTGAATATCCAAATTGGCAAACACAATATCCAGGTCCTTGTCGCCCCGGCCGGAAAGGTTGACCACGATGATATCGTCTTCAGATCCCCCGCGGGCGGCCTGCATGGCATGGGCCAGGGCATGTGAGCTTTCCAGGGCCGGAATAATGCCTTCCAGAGAGCAAAGGGCCTGGAACGCTTCAAGGGCGGTAGCATCGTCTATGGCTTCATAGTGTACGCGGCCACAGTCCTTTAAAAGGGCATGCTCCGGGCCGACTCCGGGATAATCCAGACCGGCTGAAATCGAATGGGCCTCTGTGATCTGACCGTCGGCATCCTGTAGCACATATGATTTTGAACCGTGCAGCACCCCCACCGATCCCTGCCCCAGAGTGGCGGCATGTTTGCCACTTGAAATGCCTCTGCCGGCCGCTTCGATGCCCACCATTTTTACGTCATCTTCCATAAATGCATGAAAGAGCCCCATGGCGTTGCTGCCGCCCCCGACACAGGCGATGAGCTGGTGGGGGAGGCGTCCGCGGGCGTCAAGGATCTGCTGTCTGGCCTCGATGCCGATGATTTTCTGAAAATCACGCACCATCATGGGGTAGGGATGGGGACCGGCCACTGAGCCGATCACGTAAAATGTGTTTTCCATCTCGCCGACCCATCCGCGCATGGCTTCGTTCATGGCGTCCTTCAATGTGGCGGTACCCGAATCAACCGGCACAATTTCAGCGCCTAAAAGTTTCATCCGACGGACATTGGGGGCCTGGCGCCGGATATCTTCCCGACCCATGTAGATACAGCATTGCATGCCGAACAGGGCCGCCGTGGTGGCGGTGGCCACGCCATGCTGACCCGCGCCGGTTTCGGCGATCAGCCGCTGTTTTCCCATCTTTCGGGCCAGCAGACCCTGACCCAGGGTATTGTTGATTTTATGGGCCCCGGTGTGGGCCAGGTCCTCTCTTTTAAGAAAAATGGCTGCGCCTTTAAGATCAGCGCTCAACCTTTGGGCATGATACAGCGGGGTGGGCCGTCCGGCATAGTTTTGCAACAGGTCTGCCAGCTCTCTTTGAAAGGCCGGGTCAGGGGCTATCTTTGCATATGCCTGCTCCAGTTCAAGGATGGCCGGCATCAGGGTTTCTCCCACATAGCGACCGCCGTATGGCCCGAAGTGACCCTTGGCATCCGGTCTCTGGCCTATGGTAAAATTTGGTTTACTTGGTTGCATCAGAAAATTCTCCATTGTTTTTGATTTGTATGGCAGCGAGCCGTCTGGGTTAAAAATTCCCTGACCCGGTCAAGGTCTTTGCAGCCGGGACGCAATTCAACGCCTGAACTGACATCCAGAGCAGATGCTTTGGATTGTTTAGCCGCCTGTAGGACATTATCAGGGGTAAGTCCCCCGGCCACGATCAGGGGGAATCTTTTGTCCAGTCCTGCTGCGTCACGCCAGTTCCATTCCAGGGCATTGCCCCCGGGCAGTTTTCCCCGGCGGCCTTCCACCAGGAACGCCGCATCCGGATACGCCGAGGCGTTTTTCAGCGAAGGATAACCGTCGATCCACAGGGCCTTAATCACCAGTAACCCTTCTGCGGCAAGGCGGGATGCCAGTTGTGGTGATTCCCGGCCGTGAAGCTGGATGGCCTGAAGACGGCAATGTTTGACCCTGACCATGATCCGTTCAAACGATTCATCCACAAACACGCCCACCGATCGGACATGCCGCGGCAGGGCCCCACAGATGGCCCGGGCCTGGTCATCTTCTACATACCGGGGACTGGCAGGGAAAAACACACATCCTATGGCCGCGGCCCCCAGTGCGGCACAGGCCTTAGCTTCTTCCACACGGGTGAGACCGCAGATTTTGACCTGGGGTATATTCATGCCACTTTCCAGGTTATGATTGATGTTCATTAGGGCTCCTTTATCCCTATGAGGAATACCTGCTTGTTCAATGGTTCAGAATTAGCTTAGCCAGTTAACATGTCTAGGCCAGTTACCTCTTTTGTATTCTACCTTTCAGTGTTTGCAGCATGACCACCGGATCAGAGGCCCGCACTAGGCTTTCACCGATCAGAAAATTATAAATTCCCGCATTAAGACCGATTTCGATATCTTTCCGATCATTGATGCCACTGGCGGCAACCGCCACCGTGTCCGGTCTCAGTTTGCCCGCCAGCTTTGCGGCCGTGTGCGTATCTGTTTCAAAGGAGGTCAGGTTGCGATTATTGATTCCGATCAACCTTGCCCCGACCCGCAGGGCTGTATCAAGATCCTTTTGACAATGGATTTCCACCAGTGCATCCAGCTTCAGTTCCCGGCAAAGTGCCAGATAATCGTGCAACTGATTTTCCGAAAGAATCCTGACGATCAAAAGAACGGCATCGGCACCCAAAGCCCCTGATTCCAAAATCTGGTAGGATGAAATCAGAAAGTCCTTGCGCAGCACCGGCAGGGTGGTTGCCTGGCGGGCCGCTTCAAGATCGATATGGCTGCCGTTGAAAAAATGCCGGTCGGTGAGCACGGATATGGCAACCGCACCGCCCTGTTCATAGGCTGCGGCCTGACGGGCAGCATCCAGATCAGCGCGGATGATGCCCTTTGAAGGGGAGGCCCGCTTGATTTCCGCAATAATATTCACACCGGTATGACCCGGCGCGGTCAGGTTTTGCCGGAAAGGGCGTCTGCTTTGAATATGCCGGTTTTTTCTCCGGAGTCTGGATTCGGGAACACGCTTTCTGGCCGTCGTGATCTCCTCTTTTTTATGTTCAACAATGCGGGTTAGAAAATTCATATCCTATCCATTGGTCTGGGTGTAGTCGATCAGAGCCTCCAGCTTAGCAGTCCCGGCTCCGGTGTCGATAGCCTTTTCGGCCATGCCGATCCCCTGTTGAAGATTACTGGCCAGATTTGCTGTCATAAGGGCCGCTGCCGTATTGATAAGAATTACGTTCCGTCGGGGGCCGTGTTCACCTTCAAGTATTTTGCGGGTAATTATGGCATTTTCTTTTGGTGAGCCCCCGGTCAGGTCGGTTGGATTGGCCGGCTGCCTGAAAAACTGTTCCGGGTTGATGTCATAGGTCCGGATCATATCATTCTTAAGCTCGGTGATGCGGGTGGGTGCGCAAACGGAAATTTCATCCAGCCCGTCATGTCCGTGAACCACCATGGCGCTTTTTGAGCCCAGTTGCTTCAGCGCATGGGCAAACATCTCCGTCAGTTCCGGTGCATACACACCTAAAAGTTGACAATTGGCCCCTGCCGGATTGGTCAATGGGCCCAGCATGTTAAAGATACTGCGCAGCCCGATCTGCTTACGTGCATTGGCGGCAAACCGCATGGCGCCATGATAAAGAGGGGCAAATAAAAATCCGATACCGATCCGGCCAATGGCTTCTTCGACTATTTCCGGTTCAACATTCAACTTTACCCCCAGTGCTTCAAGGAGATCGGCACTGCCGCACTGGCTGGAAACAGAACGGTTGCCGTGCTTGGCTACTGTCACACCGCAGCCGGCAAGCACAAAGGCGGTGGTGCTTGAAATATTAAAGGTTTTTGCACTGTCGCCTCCGGTACCGCAGGTGTCCACCACCACGGAAGCTGTCGCCTGTATCCTCGTTGCCTTGCGGCGCATGGCCCGGGCCGCACCGGCCAGTTCCTCAAACGTTTCTCCCTTGGTTGCCAGGGCGCCCATTAAGGCGCCGATCTGAGCATCGGTTGCATTGCCCGACAGGATTTCGTTGATCATCTGTGCCATCCGGGCTTCATTCAGGTTCTCTCCTTTGATGATTTTGCTTAAATTTTCTTTGAACATGGTTTGCCTTCCTTTTATATGAAAAAATAACGATTTTCACCAGCACATGAAGGAGCTGAAGAAAAAAACTTCATGAACTTCATGCACTGGTGATCTTTCGGTTTTTGTTGTGCCCGAAAAGCATGACCGTTATAAGAAAATGCTGAATGTTGAATTATGAATGCTGAATATGGTAGCATTTATGCGCTATCGATTTTTATGTCATTGATAAACGATCGTATTCGTCATTTTCATCCTTCGTTGTGAGTCTCGGCCCCGTGTTCTCCTGCAATCTTCAAAAAATTTCGCAGCAGCCGTTTGCCCAGGGGCGTCATGATCGATTCGGGGTGAAACTGAACACCTTCCGTGCAGTGGCGCCGATGGCGGAGACCCATGATTTCACCATCTTCGGACCGGGCGCTGATCTCCAGGTCATCGGGAAAATTTTCTCTCGAAACCGCCAGACTGTGATAGCGCATGGCCTGAAACGGTTTGTTTATCCCCTGGAACAGATTTCTGCCGTCTGCGGTAATCAACGAGGTTTTGCCGTGCATCAGACGAGTGGCCGACACAATCTGTCCTCCGAATGCAGCCGCAATGGCCTGATGCCCAAGACATACCCCAAGAATCGGTATCTTCCCTGAAAAAGAGTGTATCGCGGCCAGTGAGATCCCGGCGCTGTCCGGCCGGCCCGGACCCGGTGAAATAACGATTCCACCCGGGTTCAAATCAACAATTTGTTGAATGGATATCGCATCGTTGCGAAAGATGCGAACCGCGGCACCCAACTGCCTTAAATACTGGACCAGGTTGTATGTGAATGAGTCGTAATTATCTATTATAACAATCATTTAAATATCTCCTCAACAGGTTTTCGCTGGATCAGCTCCAGGGCCCGCTGCAGGGCCATGGCTTTATTTGCCGTCTCGATTTTTTCTTTCTCAGGTTCGGAATCCGCCACGATACCGGCCCCGGCGCGCACGGTGAGCCGGCCGTTTTCAATACAGGCGGTGCGGATGGTAATGGCCAGGTCCATGTTCCCGTTAAAAGAAATATAGCCCACTGCACCCCCATAGGGCCCGCGAGGCCCTTTTTCGAGCTTTTCAATAATTTCCATGGCCCTGACCTTGGGGGCACCGGTCAGGGTCCCGGCCGGAAACGTTGCTCGCAGAAGATCCCAGACATCGCAGTCGGATCGCAGGTCACAGCAGATATTGGATACCAGGTGCATGACGTGTGAATATCTCTCCACCACCATCAGATCGGTGACCTGAACAGTCCCGGTTTTTGCCACACGCCCCAGATCATTGCGGCCAAGATCCACCAGCATGAGGTGCTCGGCCCGCTCCTTTTCATCGGCCAGCAAATCACTGGCCAGTGCACGGTCGGCCTGTTCACTGTCACCCCTTGGACGGGTTCCTGCAATGGGCCGAAGGACAGCGCCCTTGTTTTCAAGCCGTACCATGGTTTCCGGTGAGGAGCCCACCAGGGCGGTATCCCCCAGATGCATGAAGTACATATAGGGAGACGGGTTGATATAACGCTGGGCCCGATACAGCATCCATAAGTCCGGCATTTGATCGCTGACAAATTCCCGGGAGACCACCGCCTGAATGACATCCCCTGCCCGGATATGTTCCTTGACCTGTTCTACCTGAAAACGAAAGGCAGATGCTTTATCCGCACAGGTCAATCTGTATTCAGTTGCGGCACTGGTGTCTGGTGTTTCGGGCAACGAGCGATCTGCCTTTTCCAGCAGGGCACCTGCCCGAATGCGGGCATTTTCATAGGCCTGTTCATCAGGAACCTGGCCATCTGTAAATGCAATCACGACCGTTGTCAGGGTGTTGCGGATATTATCGAAAATAATCAGTTCATCCGGGATAACAAAACAGGCCAGTGCTGTATCAGTCTTTGACATGCCCGGCAGCGATTCAAAGAAACCGACCATTTCATAGCTCAGGTAGCCCACAAGGCCGCCCCAGAAGCGCGGCAGCTCCGGCATATCAGCAGGCTGGAATTGATCCATCAAATTTTTCAAAACCCTTAGCGGGTCACCATTATGGGGTACTTGTCTGAGACTGTCTTTATCCTCTATCTCCACCCGGTCGGTATATACCCGGATGTGGCGGTACGCGGAAACCCCCAGAAAGCTGTAACGGCCCCACCTTTCCCCGCCCTCGACACTTTCAAGTAAAAACACCGGATTTTGTTCGGTATAAAATTTTTTCAACAGGGCCACCGGCGTCAGGGTATCGGCAAGGATTTGGGTGCATACCGGAATAACATTGAATTTTTCAGCCAGACTGCAGAATCGGTGTTTGTCCGGAAATTGATTGAGCAGCATTATTTTTTTCTCCTGTTACACGTTGCATCGATACACAATTTCTCCATAAAAAAAGGGCCGTGGATATTTCCACGACCCTTAAAAACAAAAAAGGATCGTGGGCCCTGGGCGGCCCACGATCCAAAATGTATTATTTTATGGCTTCAATAACTACACAAATACTTTGGCGCCGGCATGCCCGTCTACTTGGAGCTGCCACCACCAGCATTTTATACCTGCATTAAAAATTATGTGTATGCGTGTTATCATATTTACCTTTTGTTAAAATCTTTAATAACGATGACATTTATTAAAATTTCTGTCAAGTATTTTTTTCAACCACACCGGCACCGTTTTATCCGGTTTAGTACTTGCGGTATATTCAAATTTCAAGTATTCATAACAGCCTACAGGTATTTGCAGAACACTTGGATAAAAAACATCAAACCATAATTAAAACAGTAGGAGCACAGTATGCACATTATTGACATGCGTTCAGACACCGTCACCCGACCCACCAATGCCATGCGGCAGGCCATGGCATCGGCACAAGTCGGTGACGATGTGTTTGGTGAAGATCCGACGGTAAACCGCCTGGAAGAGATGGCAGCGGAAATGACCGGCAAACAGGCTGCTCTGTTTGTCACCAGCGGTACCATGGGCAACCTGGTCAGCCAGTTGGCCCACTGTGGCCGGGGGGATGAGATGATTTTAGGAAACCAGTCTCATATTTTTTTTTACGAACAGGGCGGCAGTGCCGCAGTGGGCGGGATTCATCCCCGGATCGTGCCCAACCGGGAAGACGGCACCATCGACCTCAAAGATCTTGCGGCCGCCATTCGTCCGGATAATATTCATTTTCCCAAAAGTCGTCTTATCGTACTTGAAAATACGCACAACCGCTGCTTTGGATCGCCCATTGAACGGCAATACATTCACGAAGTTGCTGTGATCGCCCACAACAATGATTTGAAGCTGCATATTGACGGGGCCAGGATTTTCAATGCTGCGGTGGCTCTGCAAACCAGCGTTAGTGACCTTATCGGTGATGCGGATTCCATCAGTTTTTGCCTGAGCAAGGGACTGGCCGCTCCGGCCGGATCCATGGTTTGCGGGTCCAAGGATTTTATCACCCGGGCGCGCCGGGCACGCAAGTTGCTCGGGGGCGGCATGCGGCAAACCGGAATATTGGCGGCAGCCGGCATTATATCTTTAACGAAAATGGTGGATCGACTATCCGAGGACCATGCCAATGCCCGGGCTTTTGCCCTAGGGCTGGCAGATATGGACGGAATCTTCATTGACGTAGACCGGGTCCCAACCAATCTTGTGTTTTTTTCAGTTAAAAAAAAAGGCCTGACCGCATCGGCACTGGCTGAAAAACTGGACAAAGAAGGTGTGCGGGTATTGCCGATTCCAATGGATGAGGAGCGGATACGGGCGGTGGTCCATTATGAGATCAGTCCCGGAGATATCCAACACGCACTGGGCATCATCAAGGGTGTCCTCGATCGAGTGTAGATAAAATGAAATTTTGATTTCATGGGCTATTCCAGCGGCAAGCTGGCCGATGGAGACCAGCTTTTCCGCCTGCATGGATTTAGACTGTGCCTCACGGTTTTTGTCTTCCAAGTCAATAACCCGTCGACCTGAACGGATTCTGGCGAGCAGCTCCTCAGGATGAAAGGGTTTAATTATATAATCGTCTGCTCCCGCTTCCAGCCCTTCAATAATTTCGGATTTTTGATTTTTGGCTGTCAACAGAATAATATAAATATATTCTGAGAAGTTTGCAGCCCTTATTTTACGGCACAGTGAAATCCCATCTATTTCGGGCATCATCCAGTCTGTAAGAATTATTCTGAAATTTTTGCTTTTTATATGCTCCCAGGCCTTAAGGCCATCGGTAGCGATAACCGTTGTATTTTCTTTTTTTTAAGAATTTTTTTCAGGAACATTCCAGATAATTTATCATCTTTCGCAATAAGGATTTTCATGAAACCTCTTTGTCAGGGTTGACTACTTTGGCGAAAAAATTTTATATTTATTATATCGGTTATATACGCAAATGCCTTGAAGTGTTTGCCTCAAAAAAATTGATTTAAAGTTTCGAAGGCGCCTTCACCGCGCATCCTGATTTTTCACTCCTATATCGATCGTTTTGCCGGATAGCCATCAAATGAGTCCCTGTATTTATATAGCAGGTAAATACCGACCAATTATGTCCAGGGGAGCCCTTTTCCCACCGGTTGTGTATATTGTGCCTGTAATTTTTTCCAATTATCATAAAATTGCGAAATTAAAAAGATGGAATCGGATAAGGGGCAGCGTCAGTGTATTTAAAAAAGGATCAGTGAAGCGCACAATAGAAACGGGATTTAGAAACAAAAGCTTCAGGAGAAAAAGATCAGCTAAAACGCGATGGGCTCCATTGCGTTATCCACCACTGCGATCTAAAGATGGCCCCTGAAGTACGCTAACGCAGGCATCGTGTGTTCGATAAAAAACAGATGTCTTTTAGAAAAAAGGTGTAAATCGACAACTGAAAGATACAAAAAATTTATATTTTTCAGGATCTTTTATGGTATGCTAATTGCGAATCGAATAAAAAAGGCAACGTACTTTTAGCTTTTATACATTGACCCAATGGATCGCTGTAAATTACAACCAGGCGCCAAACAACAAAAAGCCACCGGAGGCAAAGTGGCTTTTTGTTTTGGGGGGGAGGTGCTATGAAAAAAATACGATCCGTTATGGTCCGAACATCTTTTACCGTACCGGTGCTGTGTTAACGTTGTTTTAAAAAGTTTTGCCCGAAAGCAAAGGCGGCAACGATAGCCATCAGTATCCGGCAGGCTGGATACCCGGGGATTGTTGCAGACCCCGTAGTTGCCGTGCCGATAAAACATCCGCCATCCAGGCTGATGCCAAGCCCGGAGGGGTCGAAAATCATGGCATTGACCTGACGGTCGTTATCACCGGCCCCACCATCCGTGAGCACGATGGTCACCTGGTCCCGGGCCTCATTAAACTCAATATTGCTGCTGTAATCCTGCCAGCCGGCGGCGTCGCTGTAGTTATACCATGTCGCATCTTCCGATGCTTCATCGGGCAGGTAAACGGTCAGAACAACCGAACCGCCGGGGCTCAATGCCCTGACATCCATATCGATGAGTCCATAGGGTAACAATTGGGGGCGATCCTCGGTGCCCTCTGCAAAATCAGGGTCCACCGCCTTCAACCGGACCAAGTGACCACCATCATGAACCTGAACGGCAAGGGGCTGATTATCA
>CAZFXX010000048.1:0-14400 GCA_964522985.1 uncultured Desulfobacteraceae bacterium | reverse complement strand
ACATCAAACCAGTTCGGTAATATCGGTTTCCTCGCGGCATAAACATCCTGCGCGATACTGATTTTCTTAGAGGCCTATTTTTGCCCCCAAAAACATCATTTTAAGACTCAAAAAGTGCTCCATTTAGGCCGTATTGCAAATAGTAACGGTATGTTGGTTTGGTCCGACTCGCGAGGCGACGCGGGGCAATAAAAATATTTCGATACAATATACAGGCTTTTTAAACCCTTCAAGCGCGATCTATCGCGGTTGGAATTTAAGCTTTCGATTTTTACGAGGCCATCATTTTTAATAGTTTTACCGGATTTATCGGTTTTTCGTGAGGTATAAAAAGTTATTATTTCAGAATTTCAGGCCCAGATATCGCCGACTTTAAAACCATTGGGCAACGGGTCACTATGCTCCAGGACAAAGGTGTTGAACCCGGTAATCCAGGCCTGCCCGCTGATCGTCGGAACGACCGCCGGCTGGTCACCGATCATGACCTCTTCCACCAGTTCGCCGATAAAAATATTGTTTAAAATTCCTTCATGATGGAATTTCCGGTTCAATGCCAGCTCACCTTTGGCATGCAGCACCGCCATTTTGGCGCAGGTACCGGTCCCGCAGGGGCACCGGTCCAAAGCACCGGTCCATGTGGCCGGGTTTTCCCAATCCAAAGGCCCGGATGCTACAGCAACCGAATTTTTCCAGTCCGCATCCGGATTTTCCGTGGGGCCGGAGAGCTGCGATATGGTGATTCCGACTCCGGGATAGAGGGGATGAGCCACAGGCAGTTGCTCGTGGGCCGCCTGTCGGATCATTGCTGCAGTCCGGGCCAATTTCGCGCCGTGCTCAGGAATCAACTCAAGCCCGGGAAACTGCCGCACATCGGCGATGGCATAAAACATTCCGCCCCATCCCACATCAACGGTAACCTTGCCTAAGTGAGGCACATCAATTTCAGCATCCAGATAAGCGGCAAAGGCGGGTACGTTTTTAAAGGTAACCTGTTTAACCTTTCCATGTTCACACTCCGCCCGAATACCAATAAGGCCCGCCGGTGCTTCAAGAACGAGTTCGGTCACCGGCTCTTTCATGGGGAGCATACCCGTCTCCAACAAAACAGTCGCCACCGAGATGGTATTCCCGCCGGACATGACCGGATATTCCTCCTGCTCCATGATGATATAGCCGACATCAGCCTCGGGGTGAACAGCCGGAAGAATCAGGTTGCAGCACATCGGTGGGTATCCGCGCGGTTCCCGAAGCATCATCAAGCGCAATTGGTCATCATTTTCTTCCAGGTATTTCATTTTCTCGTACATGGTTTCTCCAGGTACACGGGGAACACCCCCTGTAATGACTCGCATGGGTTCACCGATATGGGTGTCCACAGCGTGAATGGTTCTCTTAAATCCCATAAATAACTCCTTATATTTCAGTTAGTAAAATACAGCGATTGAATAGGTGGTTTCATACTGTATTAACTTGAGACCTTATCCACATAGGCACGAAGCGCCGATTCCATAGTCGGTGGCAATTCAGGCCGGACGTATTCTTTTACCCGCCTTTTCCATTCCCGGTTGGCAACCCGGGCAATGTCTTCCGAGCCCTTTTCTTCCCATTTCAGATAGGATCTCCTATCATAAAGCCTTGGCTCGTATAAGGATCTGTAATACTTAAATGTATCGGGATGGGTCAGGAATGCCCCCTGTTGCTCCACCACCTCCTTAATAGTGTCGAAGGCAAGTGTGTCTTTATTTACAGGGATACCTTTGCGGATATGTTTGACAATACCGCAATTTTCCTCATCCACAATAAATTTTTCAAAGGAGCTGACCATATATGCTTCCATGATACCGCAGGCATGGAGGATATAATTTGTGCCGGTGAGGGCAGAGGTTAAAAGGTTCATCATACTTTCCGCCCCGGCCTGAGCGTCTACGATTTTTGCGTCGGAAATGGCACCTCCGGAACGGCAGGGCACACCATAAAACCTGGCCATCTGTGCCGTGCCAATGCAAACCAGTGCACATTCCGGCGCTCCCACGGCCAGTCCCAGATTTTTCATATCGGCACATGAAGAAGAGTTGTTAATCACCACCGGCACACCGGGGCGAATCAGTTGGGTGAGTACAATTCCGGCAAGGGCTTCCGCAGTCATCTGGCTAAGATTACCCGCCAGGGTCACCGGTGTGGTCAGGCCAGCGAGGCCCAGTCCGCCAATACGCTGTGGAATACCGTTTTCAGCGCAATAGATCATCATCTCCAACATGGTGTCATCATATCTCATGGGAGAAAAGGAGTCGGTGATGGAAATAAAACGGGGGTTTTTAATTAAAGACGCCCGGTCGCCATAGAGGATGCCGCATTGCTCAAATGCATATCTCATGGTAGCTGCATCCTTGGACACAACCATGGGTTTTTCACAATAGGACAGGGTCGTCCGAATATATTCCGGAGTCCGTCTTTCCATGGCCACATCAGTCATCTCACAGGGAACGGTGCTGGACATGTCGAGATAAGGACTTCCCTGGGTGAGCTTGGTAAAATTTATAAAATCTTCCCTCAGGCTATCCCGCCGGCCCCTGTCCAGATCCAGGACAAAGGGGGACCCATAGCAGGGGATCATTACCAGAGAATCCGGATTAAACACCACATTGTTTTCATCGTTTCGGCCATATAGGGTAAACTCCGAAGGCGGCAATTTCCGCAGGTCTTCGACCATGGCCTTTTCAAAAAAAACTTTTTGGCCATCGATTCTGCATCCGGCTTTTTTAAGGATCGCAACTGCCGGATCATAACCAAAAAGAATACCTACCTCGCTTAGTAAACGCAGGGCGTTTTCGTGAATGGCCTCAACTTCATGCTGTTCCAGAATTTCAAAATACTTCATTTTACTTTATGCTCCTGTTTCCAATGGAATTACACTAGTATATTTCATCACAACCGTCAAAGGTGTAATCGGATAGGCAAAATGATATCGCACACAACAACGCAACATTGCTTAAGAAAAAGTCTCTATGTTTTTTAGAATCCTCGTATCAACAGCCATATTACTCAAATTCAACATTGAACAGAACCCCATTGCAGTATCCCAATCGTTGAAATTGATGTTGTTTTTTCAGTAACCATTACCATAGTAAAAAATAAAATATCCATAAAGATATGATGTTGTCAAGATATTTATATGATAACTTAGCTATTTTTTAATTATTTATATGATCTTCAATATGTGTACTTGGGTTTGATTTTCAAAAAAGCGAAAAGGCAGAAAACGGATGTGGAAAGAAATTGACAGTCGGATATCCCCTGTAATAGATATCCACTTCAGGCGGGATGGTAACACGTTTTTGGAACCTAAGGCAGGATAACCTTGGCTCGGAGGGATTCGTGATGATGTTACGACTTGTGTCTTTACTGATGACAGCCGAATAATTCAAATATTTAAAAACATTGTTTCAGGCTATCGCGTGTTTGGCTGAATCCAGGTGTCGCCGCATACAGCGGACGGCAAGGGCATCGTCACCTTTCATAATTGAGGAAACGATTTGTTCTGCCGACAATACGGCTTTTTCACGATATCCCGATGTCTGCGTGGTGGAAACAAGCTCAAACTGCTTGTGCATTATTTCAAAAAACAAATGAATGACCGCTGCCGTTGCTTCAAGGTCTATTGCTTTTGAAATGGTCAGATGAAAATTTAAATCACATTCTAAAAAGGATTGTCGGTCACCAGTACTTTGACGAAGCGCTTCATAGGCTGATTTAATCCTGTCCACGGCCAAAGGGTCTGCCCGCCTGGCCGCCTGTTTTACCGAGTGACATTCAATCAGTTCTCTTAATTCAAAGAGTTCATAAGATGACGCATGAAGCAGATCCTGTTCCAATTTTTCCATCATGGTTTTGTTCATCGGCAGCTCGTTTCTGACATAAGTGCCGCTGCCATGAATAACTTCAAGATAACCCATCACCTCAAGAACATTAACTGCTTCCCGAATAGAGGACATGCCGACCTTAAACGCCTTGGCCAGTTCACTTTGGGGCTGCAATTTTTGTCCGGGTTTGAGTTCATTAGACTCAATTTTCTTAATTAATTTGTTTGCAACGATTTTCGGGGCTGTTTCTTGTTTTGCCGGCGGCTCGATTCCATTTTTCGATTTATCGGTTTTTGCATTGTTGTCTTTCATTATTAAAAATTTTCTCCGGTATTCAATTTAATGGTCCCTGACATACTGCACTGGTAAGATGCCGAGTCAAGAAAAATTCAAACCCCGTCTGAAGCATCGGGAAGGTGTGGTTTAAATTTTTTTTAAAGTCTTCTGATCAATAGCCTGCACGTTGATATCTATATCTATCCTTAAAATTTAAAAATCGCAACTCTTAAATTCATCTGAATAATATTTCATATTAAACATATATATCAGCATTTTTCTATTGACATAATCTGATCTTTACCCTACTTATTAAATAAGTCATGATATGTTAAAATAAACGTTCGGATGGATGTCTTTTTTTAAAAGGGAGTATCAGGGTATCGGATCTGGAAGAGATGCATGACAACTGACGATTCAGGCGAGCTTTTATTCTGCCCTGACACGCAGGACGAAAGTCATCAATCGTAATAAATATTTTTTATTTTCAAATCAAAACGCTCCGGCGAGCAAAAAGGAGATCGGGAATGACTGAAAAATATCAAATCACATTCATTGGTACCGGGAATATGGGAAAAGCCATGGTTCTCGGACTTTTAAAAGAGGGCTACCCTGTAAAGGTATATGACAGATACAAGGCGGCTGCTGAACCAATTTTTGCTTATGGCGCGGTATGGGCGGAAGGCCCAAAAGAAGCTGCGGCCGGCAGTGAATTTGTTTTTACCTGTCTGCCGCTCCCTGAAGATGTTTATGAGAATATGATGGGAGAAAAAGGTGCCCTTGCAAGTATGAATGAGGGCAGCATCTGGATCGACACTTCGACGACGGATTACCATAACACGCTTCGCATTGCATCTGAGGCTGAGAAAAAAGGAATTATCAGTCTGGAAGCCCCTGTCAGCAACATGTCCCATATGGGAGCTGATTTCGGCAACGCCAGCATCTATGTTGGTGGCGATAAAAAAGCATATGAACGGGTAAAAACGGTTTTGAATATTATCAGCGTTATCTCATTCCATGTTGCGAAAATTGGTGAAGCCCAGACTGTCAAACTGATTACAAATCTTTTGTTTTATTCCGGAACCGCAGTCTACGGTGAATGTATGGCCCTGGCCCAGGAAGCCGGGATCCCCCTTCAATGGATGTGGGAGCATATAAATAAGTCAACGGGTGCCAGTATTACTACGGAACAGTTTATGCCATTTCTTTTTGATGGCAGTTATGACAACTCCTGTAGTCTTGAGATTGGGCACAAGGATATGAACCTAACCTCTTCCCTGGCCGACGAACTCAACGTTGCGTTACCTGTTGGTCGAATCATACGGGAACATTTTGACGAGGCTATGCAACGGTATGACAGCCAGGACAAGCATATCATTGTTAACAAAATTACTGAAGAAGATAACAATATTTCTATGCAGATCCAGGGTTTTATCGCCCCTTCAAAATATGGTGCAAATCCTGATTATGTCCGGCCCGGCGAGATGGTTAAAGACAAGTATGGCCGAGTAAAACCCAAGCTTCCCGCCAGCTATAAAGCTCCTTCATTTGAGCCGAGTTCCGATCAGCTTCAATTGATCGACACCCTTATCGGTTACATGGCATATGTCAACCACCTGATCTATGAAGAGTGCTTTGACTTAGGGATCGCAATGGGTATTGGAAAGGATCTTTTGAAAGATGTCATCCTCTGGAGTGTCGGTGCGTGCTGGGTTACGGATAATTATGAAAAATATCAGCCGGACCCCCAGGTAATTGAAAAAATATCTAACCTTGATACGAAACTTCAATTAATGACGACATCAAAAATAGTGTCGATGTTTAAATTGGACAAATGATGGTACTTTAATCGATTTTTCTGCAATTTTGGGAAATCGGATAGTACCCGATTTAAAACAGGAGTGGGCCATAATCCTAAAACCCTACAAAACAAGGAGATCTATTATGTCGGAGATTAAAAAGCTTGAAAATTTGTTTAAACAAGGAAAACTGACGCGTCGTGAATTTATCGGAAAGCTTTCAGCCCTCGGGCTGATGGTCGCCGTATCGCCGGCACTGCTGAGTAGCAACGCCATGGCGGACGCCCCCAAAAAAGGGGGCCGGTTTATTCAGGGCCTGGCCACCGGCAGCACCACCGATTCGCTGGATTGCGGGACATTCCCGGACAATGGAATCGTCAACCTCAACTGGCAGCTGCGAAACAACCTAGTTGAAATCGATTACAAGGGCAACCCGATTCCGGAACTGGCCGAGAGTTGGGAAGCGACGCCTGATGCCACTCAATGGCGGTTTCACCTTCGCAAAGGGGTCGATTTTCATAACGGCAAATCGCTGGATGCCGAGGATGTCATCCACTCCTTCAATCATCACCGGGGCGAAGCCTCCAAATCCGCTGCCAAAAGCCTTTTGGATGCGGTAAAGGACATCAAGGCCGACGGAAAACAAACGGTTGTATTCACCCTTGATGGGGGCAATGCTGATTTTCCGGCGGTAGTAAGCGAAAACCATTTTGCCATCGTGCCCGCCGGCACCCAGGGCAAAGCGTGGCAGGACGGCATCGGTACCGGTGGCTACATTCTCGAAGAGTTCGTGCCGGGGGTCCGGGCGTTTACCCGCAGAAACCCCAATTACTGGAAAAAAGGCCGTGCCCACTTCGATGAGATCGAAACGCTCTACATTGCCGACACGAACTCCAGAACCAATGCCCTGAAATCCGGCCAGGTTAACTTTATGGCCAGATGCGAGTTCAAGACTGCCAAATTACTGGAAAGGGATCCGAATGTTCAAATTTTGAGAACCACAAGCGGTTTTGAATTTTCCAATGTCATGTGGACGGATACGGCGCCCTATGACAACAACGACGTCCGGATGGCCCTCAAATACGCTGTCGATCGCGAGCAGATGGTTAAAACGATTTTGCAGGGTTACGGTACTGTCGGCAACGACAACCCCATCGGACCGACCTACAAGTATCATGACCCCGAAATTCCCCAGCGGCAGTACGATCCGGACAAGGCTAAATTTCATCTGAAAAAGGCCGGCCTCTCCAACCCCACCTTTGACATGCTTACATCGCCCCATTCCGGTTTCGATGATCAGGCCCTGCTTTTCAAGGAGCATGCGGCCAAGGCGGGCATCAACATCAATGTCATCCGTAAGCCCAAAGACGGCTACTGGTCCAATGTCTGGATGAAGACGCCCTTTTGTTCATGCCATTGGGATGCGCGACCCACCACGGACATGAAACTGACCATCCAGTTCGCAGCCGAGTCCAATTGGAACGACACCCACTTTAAGCACGAGCGGTTCAACAAGGTGCTCAAAGAGGCCCGTGCCGAGCTCGATGAGGCCAAGCGCCGCGAAATGTACTCAGAGTGCCAGCGGATCATCCGGGATGAAGGCGGACAGATCCTTCACATGTTCAGGGACAATGTCGACGCTGCCGACAAAAAGATCAAATTCAAGAATCTTGCCGGCAACTACGGCAGTGATGGTGTCAGGAATGCGGAACGCTGGTGGTTTGATTGATGTGAATATAAATTTTTAGCAGTACGATAATATATAGTTGTGCCTCCGGCTTGATTGAAGGCCTGTAATTAAAAGACAGGCCTTCAACAGCCTTTTTTAAAATCCAACTCGCTGCCGGGAAGTAATATTCCAAACCAGCGCTTGAAAGAAAAATAGTAAATGACACCACGCGAACGAGTTTTAAGAGCCTTAAAGTGTCAACAACCGGACCAAGTACCCTTCATGGATTATTTCAACAAAAGTGTACAACAGGATATCATGGGGCGAAAGGATTTCAGCGACACGGAATTCGCAAAGACAATTGGAATGGACGGCATCTATTTTACTGATTATATTGCGCCTGTTTTTTGTAAATCCCATACCGGTGAGGATGGTGCAACCACGGGCGGTATGGACGAGGGTGATATTGAATTTCTCGGTGAAGGGTTGATCCGAACAGAAAGGGACTTACATCTGATGCAGTTCCCGGATCCCAATGATGACGGCTATTATGATGCGGCCAAACGATATGTTGATAAATATGGCAAAGAAGACCTGGCCATCTACGCCGCTATGCGTCCTTTGGGGTTGTTTAATGTCATTTTTTCCATGCCCATGATGGACTTCGCTGTAGCGTTATCCGAAAATGTCACGCTAATCAACACTATGATGGATATGTTTATCGAATGGAATTGTACGGTCATTGAAAAATTACAAAAAACCGGCATTGATTTTATTCTGGCCAATAGTGATATGGCATTTAATAGCGGCCCGTTAATCAACCCCATCGCATTTCGTGAAATTTTTCTGCCCAAAATGAAAATCGTGGCCGATACCTTCAAGATTCCCTGGGTGTTTCATTCGGATGGCGATCTGAATAAAGTTTTTGACGACCTCTTATCCCTGGGCATGAACGGGATGAATCCGTTCGAGCCGCCTATGATGGATATTGCTGCCATCAAGCAAAAATATGGTGATAAACTGTGTTTATGGGGCAATATCGATCTGAACTACACATTGACCCGGGGTACGCCCGAAGAGGTGGATGCCGAAGTAAAGCAACGCATCCGGGAAGTGGCACCCGGAGGTGGTTATATCTGTGCATCCGCCAATAGCCTCACCCCTTATTGCAAAAGAGAAAACATCCAGGCTATGCTTGACGCGATCAAAAAATACGGGACCTATCCAATCAATTGCTAACGAATGTTCAGTCAAAAACGGCATCTTTGGGTCCAGAATGGCGATCTCGATTATTTTCAATCCTGGAAATAGCCCTCCTATGCTGTGGTTGAAAATTTGCTCGGTCCTTGTCCTGAACCAAAATATACTATTTTTGAATGGACTCTAATAATATTTCGTATTGCATCAGTCGTGAGAAAAAACCAAAATCCTGGGATAATGCACCCCGAAAGGGAATAAAGACGATGAAGATTGTTCAGATTGACGTGCATCAAGTGAACTTGCCGATGACAAAAACTATTTGTCTCTCCGGCGGGCGTTATTACAAATCACTCGATTCGACCATCGTCGGCATCACAACCAACGATGGTATTACCGGGTGGGGAGAATCCTGCCCCTATGGCGCCAACTACCTTCCAGGTTATGCTCAGGGGGTCCGCTGCGGTATCAATGAATTGGCACCCCATCTATTGAAGAAAAATCCGGTTCATATTGAATATCTCAATGACCTGATGGATAGAGAGCTGATTGGTCATTATTATTTAAAATCGGCTATTGACATGGCCTTGTGGGATATTTTGGGAAAAGCAAGCACTCTGCCGGTATGCGAACTGATGGGTGGCAGGTGGGGCGACGGAACTGATGTCCAGGTAGCTATCTCTGTTGACGCCCCCGAAACCATGATCAGAACGATTGCTGCCTGGCGCGAAGGTGGAATCCACAAATTTTCGGTCAAACTATCCGGTGAACCCAAAGTCGATGAGGATTGCATCCGACAGATCATGGCGGCTGCCCATCCGATGGATGACTATGTTTTTGATGCAAACAAAGGCTATACAGTGGCCAATGCCTTGCGGGCCATGCAAAATGTTCGAGATTTGGATTTTTTACTGGAACAACCCTGCGCGACCTATGAAGAATGCCGGGCCGTGCATCGGAAAGTGCTGCAACCCATGGTGCTGGACGAATGCATTGATAGCCTGAAAATTCTGTTACGCGTCATTGCTGATCGAAGCGCTGAAGCCGTCAATATAAAGATATCCAAAGTGGGCGGTCTTACAAAGGCCCGTAAAATTAGGGACCTGTGCGCCGATGCGGGGATTTTGGTTTGCCTTCAGGATACCGGCGGTAGCGACATCGCCAAAGCCGCCATAACCCATTTGGCCCACTCCACACCAGACACAATTCGTCATTCTCTGTGGGATTGTAAAGATGCCATCGAAATTGAGACAGCCCGCGGCGTTGGTGAAATAATAGACGGGAAACTATCCGCACCAATTAAACCCGGTCTGGGGATTTCGATAAACAAAAGCGCAATCGGCAAACCAGTTGCGGTCTATAAGTAGGAATAACTTAAATTAGCCGAATCAATCCTCGAGAGTCTTCACAGGTAGTGTGAATCGTATCGGGATTACAAAAAAGTATACCGACCAGCTACGAACGGGTTTTTTTACGTGGCCTTCTCTGATGATTTGTTTTTCCTGTCGGCAACGTATTGGGACAGTTCTTGTTCAATATCCGGATCAATTTTGGGTTTTTCATATGCCGCAAGCCTTCTTGAGAGACTATCAGCCGCGACTTCATCCAGTTTCTTTTTGCCTGACCGGCTCCAATTCTCGTAGTTTTGTCTATTCATCAGGTCCGGGATAAAAAACTCGGTTCGGCAACGTTCAAATGTCCTGGCGTGGGTCAGGTATTCTCCTCCGATGCCGACCTCCTTTATTGTCGCCAGGTCAATGGATTCATCCGAGATATCCACCGGTTTTATCATCTTAAGCAGCATGCCGCAAAGCTCCTCGTCAATGATGAACTTCTCATAGCTCATGGCCAGGTATGAGCTTAAAATTCCGCACGCATGAAGGATAAAGTCTGCACCACTTCTTATTGTCGTTGAAAGGGCAAGGGTGGACTCAATACCCGCCTGCATGTCCGGAAAATGCGCATCGGAGATACCGCCCGAACCCCTGCAGGGAATGCCATAAAATTTTGCTATCTGCACCTGCATGTGTTGAATCATCGACATCTCCGGCGCCCCGATCGACAGAGATCCCGTTTTCATATCCGTGATGGATGACGTTCCGCCGTAAATGACCGGGACGCCTGCGTTAACAAGCTGAGCAAGAACCACTGCCGCCAGGGTTTCCGCATTCTGTAAAGCCATCAGGCCGGAAAGTGTCACGGGACCCGTGGAACCTGCCATCATCAAGAGTCCAATCAATATAACCTGACCATTTCGTGAATATTCAATGAGGGCACCTGCCTGTTCACTGGAATACTGGAGGGGGGAAATCGGGGTAATAACAGATATCATCACAGGCTTATCCTTGATATTGCTTAATCCTCCCCATCCAATTCCGGCCATTTCGATGGATTCTCTCGCTGCCAGACGTGAAGCGGTGCTGCCCAGAAAGGGTTTATCGCAGAGCACGATATTGGAAAAAAGCATGGCAAGATGAACGCTTTCCGGTGAAACATCGGACGGATCAACCATGAGGCACCCGTTCACATCAATATATTTTGATGTCTGGACAAGCTTGCAGAG
Organism: uncultured Desulfobacteraceae bacterium; assembly: GCA_964522985.1. Classification (GTDB taxonomy): domain Bacteria; phylum Desulfobacterota; class Desulfobacteria; order Desulfobacterales; family 4572-123; genus 4572-123. The sequence continues at coordinate 3,036 of CAZFXX010000048.1, read as the reverse complement.
ATTGTTGTAATCTTCCATGACAGCCCGCCGCATATCGCCGGTCTCGGTAATCATAAAGACAGGCCCGTAGCCGGGGGTAAAGACCGGATTGTCTCCTCCGATCACCACACTTTTTTCAGGATTCCGTGCTGCGATGGTAAATTGCGCCGGGACGGTATCCAGAGCCTTTGTTATCTCTCCTTCACTTAAGAAGACTTTATCTCCATCTACTTTGACGCCGTGTTTCTTGAATATTTTCAAAGCTTCCGGTTCTCTAAAAGCAATTCCCACATCCCCAAGTATCTCAATGGTTGCCGAGTGAAGTCGGTTCAGCTCTTTTTCTGAAAGTGTTCCCATTCTATCAAACATCATATTTATCCTTATGTTGCGCGAGCCCTTTGTGAATGCCTGATTTGTATATTCCACCCGGGGAACTTTTTTTACACCGGTCACAGTGTCCGGAAAATGCCGGTAGAATCTTCTGATTATTATTTAAACCAATAGCGTTCAGTATTCTTCATCCCATCCAATGGTCCGCTTCCACTGATAGGGCCATGTGCAAGTTTATCTGAATGACCTTCAACAATCTGGTTAAACATGGGGACAATAGTGCCGCCGTCATTTTTGCATATTTTCTGCATTTCCCAATACATATCTCTGCGCTTATCCTTATCAAGCTCGACCCTGGCTTCAACAAGCAGCTTGTTAAAAAGATCATTCTTCCAGCGGGTGTCATTCCAGGGAGCGCCGGCACTATAAGCCACTGAAAATATCATGTCCGCAGTGGGACGTCCCAACCAGTAACACATGCACCACTCTTTTTTCGTCCATACATTGCTCCAGTACCCGTCATCGGGTTCACGCACAACATCTATTTTGATACCGGCTTTTTTTGCATGTTCCTTGGCCAGGATAGCGGCGTCCACTGCCCCGGCAAATGCGGCATCTGCGGCATGCAGCTTAAATCTATGGTCAAGCATACCGGCTTTTTTCATATAGAATCTTGCCTTGTCGGGATCATACTTTCTTTGTTCCAGATTTTTTGCAGCATATTTCATGACCGGGGAAATGGGATGGTCATTACCAACCACGCCATAGCCGCGTAAAATCTTATCCACCATGTCTTCACGATTGATAGCGAGCTTTAACGCCATGCGCACATTATTATCATTGTAAGGCTTTTTGTCCACTAACATGGGCATCGTATCATGCATCGTTCCGGACATAGCAGTGATATTAATACCGGGCGTTTTTTTCATAAGATGTATTGTTTTAAGTTCGCAGCGATCCATGTAGTTTATTCGACCTGTCTTTAATGCGTTTGTCCTGGCATTGGTATCAACTATAGACAAAGTCTCAATTTCATCAAAGTGGGCTCTGCCCTCTTTCCAGTAATTGGGATTGTGTTTTGTAAAAGCCCGAACACCAGGTTCCCAATTCTCCAGAATATAACCACCGGTACCAATACCATTTTCAAATTCTTGTCCTTTAGTTCCAGAGGGGAAAATGACTAAGTGGTTGTCACTCATAATAACGGGGAAGTCAGCGTTACCTGATTCAAGCTCGATAACCACAGTGTATTTACCGTCGCTTTTTATGTTACTAATGTCTTTTACAATACCTTTTGCACCGGATTTGGATTTTTCACCCCTGTGATGGTTTATAGAAAAAATTACATCCTCTGCCGTCATGGTTTTGCCGTTATGAAATTCAACTCCCTTGCGCAGTTTAAAAGTCCACACCTTAGCGCCGGGAAGTGTATCCCAGGATTCGGCCAGTTCAGGGATGGGTTTTAAGTTGTGATCGATCTCAACCAGATTATTCCTGAGCTGCCAGCTGATGTTGTAGTTCATATTGGAAGTATTCGTCGCTGGATCAAGGGAATCTGAGGTGGATCCGCCGGTAAGCCCCTGTATAAAACGCCCTCCTTTTTTGGGAACAGCAGCTTTGGCTGTACCCGAGAGTAGAGCAGGGGAGATTGCTGCTGTAAGGCCAAGAACAGAAGCCTGGGTGATGAACTGCCTCCTGGTGATTTTGTTTTGTTGAAACATTTCGTTTAAATGTGATAATTTCGACATACGATCCTCCTTTTTTAGAGTTCAATTAATAAAACTGCTGCAAAGCTTGACAGCACTCTAAATAAAAAATCACATAAGAATTCAGGTGGAAGCATTTGGTCCGCAAAACACACGAAATGACACGAAATCAAGACCATTAGCAAAAACAATGCGGGTTCAGTGTATTCTTATTGTTTGAAATGATTATTTTTCATTACATCGCCCCAGAGGGCCCGGCCCGAGGCCAGGGTGTCCTTGATGCGGGCGATATTTTTGCGTTTTCGCAGCAGGTACAAAACCACTCCGGCATCCTGACAGGCACCGAGCATCACCGCACCGACGATGCGGTTGTTTTTGATCAGTATTTTGCGGTAGATCGATTTGCGTTTATTGATGTACGTCAACACCTGGGTCTGGTCATCTCCGGCATCCCGTCTTTCCAGGAACGCCGCTGTGCAGTCGAACACCGGCAGCACGTTATAGGCTACTTCACCGGCCAGATTGTACTTTTCCCCGGCCATGTTGCAGCCGGCTATTTTACCCTCGATACAGGCGCTGGGCCAGTTGCCGAATATTTTTGACTTTCCGCTGAGCAGATGGCGCGCCTGGGCCACATCCCCGGCGGCATAGATGCCGGGCACGCTGGTCTGCATGGATAGGTTCACCCGGATGCCACGGTCCGTGGTAATATCCGTGCCTTTTACAAGCGCCAGGTTCGGATCCACCCCTTTGCCCACCACGATCAGGTCCACAAAGAATTCATCCTGTTGATCCGTTTTCACGCATATCCTGCCGTTTACCTGCGACAGTGCCGTCACATCCCGGCCAAAAAGAAACCTAACCCCCTTTGTTTCGATCTTGTCCTGGATCATGCGGGCGCACCGGGCATCCGAATTCTGGCTCAGCAGATGATCGGATTTTGCAATGACAGTGACCTTTTTACCCTTTTTTTCAAATGCATGGCCCGTTTCCAGCCCCACGAGTCCGGCGCCGATCATCA
>CAZFXX010000047.1:12924-14466 GCA_964522985.1 uncultured Desulfobacteraceae bacterium | reverse complement strand
TCATCGCAAAAATCCGCGGGCAAAGCCGTGACTGATAATATTTTTGGAATGGACCGGTACAACATTGGGTGTCCCATCATTGGTGGATGTCGCCAAAACTATGGTTCTTTGTGCAGTCAACATCTCCTTAACCCGCTCATTCATCTTAGCCATAATACAATTCTCACTTTAAGTTCCCGGATTCATTCTAAAACCCATAAACACCGGTGTAGTTTTCCGGGGTAATCTGAAGCAGTTCCTGCTTGACGGCATCGGTCACTGCAAGATTTTTTATAAAATCGGCAATGGCCTGTCGATCGATCCTCGCATGGGTCCTTGTTAAGCCCTTCAACGCTTCATAAGGTTTGGGATACCCCTCCCTCCGCAGAATGGTCTGGATCGCTTCGGCCACTACAGCCCAGTTTTGCTGCAAGTCCTTGCGCAGTTGTTCCTTATTTAAAATCAATTTACCCAAACCCTTTTGCAGTGAGGAAAGGGCAATCAGGGTATGGGCCAGGGGCACGCCGATATTTCTCAATACTGTGGAGTCGGTTAAATCCCGCTGCATGCGCGAAATCGGAAGTTTCGCAGACAAATGCTCGAAAACAGCATTGGCAATTCCCAGGTTTCCTTCTGAATTTTCAAAATCAATGGGATTTACCTTATGGGGCATGGCCGAAGATCCCACTTCGCCTTTTTTAATCTTTTGTTTGAAATAATTCATCGAAATGTAAGACCAGATATCCCGGTCCAGATCGATTAAAATCGTATTGATCCGTTTAATGTTGTCAAAAAAAGCAGCCAGGTTGTCGTAGTGCTCAATCTGTGTCGTCACCCGGCTGCGCACCAGTCCCAGACGATCATTCACCAGATGTTCACCAAATGTGATCCAGTCCATCGCAGGATAGGCCACATGATGGGCATTGAAATTACCCGTGGCCCCGCCGAATTTAGCAGAAAACGGGATCACCCCCAATTGATGGATCTGGCCACGCAGTCGATCCACAAACACATACAACTCTTTGCCGAGGGTGGTGGGTGATGCCGGCTGGCCGTGCGTACGGGCCAGCATGGGAACTCTTTTCCACAAGGCGGCCTTGGCTGCAAGTGCATCCACCACCGTCTGCAGGGCTGGCTGCAGCACCTGGGTAAAGGCTTCTTTTAACGAGAGGGGGACAGCCGTATTGTTGATATCCTGAGACGTCAAGCCAAAATGGATAAATTCCTTGTATTTCGCCAGGCCCAGTGCATCAAATTTTTCTTTAAGCAGATATTCTACCGCTTTGACATCATGGTTGGTAATTTTCTCAATATCCTTGGCACGCTGCGCATCCTGCTGTTTAAATGCGGTATATATATTTCTCAGTGCCGGAAACATTTTTCCGTTAAAATCGCTTAACTGCGGCAGGGGTATCTCGCACAATGCGATAAAATATTCCACTTCAACCCGCACACGGTACTTTATCAGGGCCCCTTCCGAAAAATAGTCGCCAAGTTTTTTAGTGGCATTGTGATACCGCCCGTCTATGGGTGAAACCGCCTGTAATGGTGAAATTTGCATAT
>CAZFXX010000047.1:0-12824 GCA_964522985.1 uncultured Desulfobacteraceae bacterium | reverse complement strand
TTGTGATACCGCCCGTCTATGGGTGAAACCGCCTGTAATGGTGAAATTTGCATATTATTTTTTCCTGTTTCTATTTTCCAGCTTCTCTTTCCTGATCAGCCATAGCACTTCAGCAGCGCAACCAGAAAAGTCCATACCTTTTCCACAGACGGCAGATGCAGCCTTTCTTCTGGCGAGTGGGGATTTTTAATTGTCGGCCCCAGGGAAATCATATCCATATTTTCAAACCTGTCTCCGATGATACCGCATTCCAATCCGGCATGAATCGATTCTACCCTTGGTTTTTGTTCGAAAAGGCGCTGATAAGTTTCCAGGCACCGGCTTAGCAGGGGCGATTCCAAGTCTGGCAGCCAGGCCGGATATCCTTTTTCGCTATTGGCCGCGGCACCTGCCAAGGCGGCAATGGATTCGATTCGGGAAGTAATCTCTTCCAGGCGGGACATGACAAGGCTGCGCTGACTGCTCAGCATTTCTATGGAATCCGGGGTTGTTCTGATTCGTGCCAGGTTGTTTGAAGTTTCAACCAGGCCTTTAAATCCCATCGCCATCTCATTGATTCCATTTGGCAAAGCACTTAACAGATGAATTAATTTCTGCGTATCTTCAACCGCAACCGCCATTGACCCGGCGGTTCGGGAACCATTATCCGCAAATAATACCGATAGGGCGGTTTCGACACCGGCATATTCCTGGGTAATTATTTTTTCAAATTCCGTAACAATGCCCTGTAGACAATCAAAATCTGCCCCATCGCATACAAAAACAGCCCCGGCACTGCGTGGAATGGCGTTATGAGCCGTACCCCCATGGATCGATATCAGCCGGATGGGGCTTTGATAGCTGAGTTCATTTAAAATTCGGCCCACAATTTTGTTTGCATTGGCCCGGTGCGTATGGATGTCAATCCCGGAATGTCCGCCACGCAGGCCGTTGACTTCAATGTTACAGGCTATATAGGTTTCCGGAAATTCTACAAAAAAAAGCGGAACAGTTATTTTCGTATTTTTACCCCCGGCACACCCGACCGTAAAAACACCTTCATCTTCAGAGTCAATATTTATAAGAATTTTACCGGTCACAAATCCGGATTCAAGCGCATTCGCACCGGTAAGCCCGGTCTCTTCATCCACCGTAAAAAGAAGTTCCAAGGGCGGATGGGCCACGGATTTGTCCTCAACCAGAGCCAGTGCTATGGCAAGTGCAATACCATTGTCCGCCCCAAGCGTGGTCCGGTCCGCCCTCAGCCATTGGCCGTCAAACACAAACGAAATGGGATCCTTTTTAAAATCATGCATAGAATCGGCGGTCTTCTCGCAGACCATGTCCATATGGCCCTGCAAAACAACAACCGGCCCATCCTCATACCCAGGGGAAGCCGGAACGCTGATCACCAGATTGCCGACACGGTCTTGCCGGTTCTCAAATCCCATATCCTGGGTCCGTTGTGAAAGCCATCGAGCAATTTGACCCTCGTTTCGGGAACATCGGGGAATCGTGCTGATCTGTTTAAATATATCTATTATTCGGTCTGGTATTCGATCTGGTTTTGTTTCCATTTCGACCTTCCTTGATTAAAAATTCGTATCCATTATCCATCTGCCCGGATCGTTCTATATAAGCACAATGCCGTCCAGTCCGGCCCATAATTTCCCAATACCCGAGCACCGGCACCAAAGGCCCGCAATAGAGTCTATCATAAACCAGATAACCATTTGTTTTGCAAGTTTTATAGTAAAATTTCAAACACCGGATCTGTAAAATACCTGGCATTCTCGGCCCCTGCCCTGCCTTAACCGTTTCAAATATCCTGTTGATTTTTTTTTATTTTAAGGATATTTTTTAAGACACAATTCAAATACGCCAATCAATAATGCATAGGCCTGTCAGACTGGAGATGTATGAGATGACGGAAAAAAAATTCACATCTACGATTAAATCAATCGAAAAACTCAAAGCGCACCAGCTAAAAGGGTTGAAATGGACGGTTGTCCATGCTTATAACGGTTCCCCGGCCTACCGGAAAAAACTGGATCAGGCCGAAATTTCCCCTCAGGGTATACAATCACTGGACGATATCCGCCGCCTTCCGTTTACCACGGCTGATGATCTGCGTGACGGCTACCCTTTTCCTTTACGTTCAGTGCCGTTTGAAAAAATTGTAAGGATTCACTCCAGCAGCGAAACCACCGGAAAGCGGAAAAATCTTTGTTATACTCAAAAAGATATAGATGACTGGACCCATTTCTTTGCCCGGGCCTATGAAACGGCCAGCGTCACAGCCGCCGACAGGATCCAGATTGCCGTAGGGTACGGCGTGTGGACAGCAGGGGCAGGCTTCCAGGCGGCTTGTGAAAAAACAGGCCCCATGGCCCTGCCTGTGGGCCCGGGTAATGTTGACATGCAATGCCAATTTTTAGTAGACTTGCAGGCAACGGTCCTCTGCTGCACCGCCTCCATGGGCTTGCTCATGGCCGAAGAGGTCCGTCGCCGCGGCCTGATCGACAAAATCAATCTTAAAAAAATAATTTATGGTTCCGAGCGATCATCGGTTTCCATGCGTAAAAAAATTTCCGAACTGCTCGGGGGCGCAGAGCTTTTTGATATTCCGGGAATGACCGAACTGTACGGCCCGGGAACCGGCATTGAATGCCCGGATCATGATTGTATTCACTACTGGGCAGACTATTACATCCTTGAAATCCTTTTGTATAACCCCATTGTCTGGGGGACAAAAAGTTAAAGATTTTGCCAAGGCATGAAAGTCATCTCATCACTCACGACTTTCATATAACCGGTTTAGGGAACAGCAAGAGCCTTTTAATGGAAATTACCCACTATTCACAAATTTTCAAGAAACAGGTAAACAAATACGGCAATCGAATTGCCCTACGTTACAAGGACAATGGTACCTGGAAAGAAACTTCCTGGAAATCGTTTGGTGAACAGGTAGACGCGCTTTCAAAAGCCCTTGTTCAACTGGGTGTCAAGGTGCACGACTGTGTGGGTATTTTTTCCCAAAACCGTCCCGAATGGACCATTGTGGATTTTGCCGCCATCGGCATTCGGGCGGTTCCGGTGCCGCTGTATCCCACCAGCACCGCCAGACAGGCCGAATACATTATCAATGACGCCCGCATCCGAATACTGTTTGTCGATGACCGGGCCCAATACGAAAAAGCCCTGATTCTGCTGGGAACCAACCCCTTTCTGAAAAACGTCATTGTTTTTAATGGAAACCTGCCCATCGCCGGCAACGATGCGGTATGCTGTTTCACTGATTTACTGAAAAAAGGGCGCCAGTCAAATCTTGACGCCGAGGTGGCAGCACGCCTTAATCAGGCTCAAAAAGAAGATCTGCTGACGCTGGTCTACACCTCCGGCACCACCGGAGAGCCCAAAGGGGTCATGCTGACCCATGCCAATATTTTGTTTCAGGCCGAACAGCATGACCAGCGGCTTCTAAACCCCAATGACAGCGACATCAGCCTCTGTTTCCTGCCGTTGAGCCATGTTTTTGAAAGAATCTGGACCTACTATGTCTTTTCCAAGGGGATGACCAATGTCTACCTGGATGACCCTTCCAAAATCATTGAATTTATACCGGAAGTAAAGCCGACCATCATGTGTGCCGTACCCCGCTTTTATGAAAAAATCTATGCCGCAGTTTATAACCGTCTGGAATCCGCATCCCCGATGAAAAAAACGTTGTTTCACTGGGCTATCAAGATGGGCAGGGCATTTCATAATCGGAGAAAAGACAAACTGGCCATCAGCACCCTGCTCGCTTTGAAATACAAAATAGCCGACAAACTGGTACTTAAAAAAATTCGGGACCTGACGGGTGGTCGGGTTCGATTTTTCCCTTGTGCCGGCGCACCCCTGTCTCAGGAGATCGAAGAATTTTTCTATGCTGTAGGTATGTTTGTCTGCTATGGCTACGGTCTGTCGGAAACCACGGCCACCGTCACCTGCCATGAACCCCATTTTTTTAATTTTGGCACTGTGGGCAAACCGCTGCCCGGGGTGGAGGTGATTATCGACCCCATCAACTCGGAGGTGCTGATCCGCGGCGGCAACATCATGAAAGGCTATTATAATAAACCTGAAGAAACCGCCCGTGTGCTCACCGAAGATGGGTTTTTCAGAACGGGTGACGCCGGTGAGTTTGATGATAACGGTGAACTTCGCATAACTGACCGGATAAAGGACCTGATCAAAACTTCGGGGGGAAAATATATTGCCCCCCAGATGCTTGAGACCCTTGTTTGCGCAGATTTTTACATCGAACAGATTTCCATCATTGGTGAGAGAAAAAAATATGTGACCGCCCTGATTATCCCCTCTTTTCCGGCCCTCGAAGAATATGCCGAAGCCAAAGGTATTAAATTTACGTTCAGGGAAGACCTGATAAAAAGCCCGAAGATTTTAAATTTTTATAAACAACGGATAGAAGACCTCACCAAGGATATAGCGCCGTTTGAAAAAATAAAAAAATTTACGCTGCTTGCCCGGGAATTTACAATGGATTCCGATGAAATAACGCCCACCATGAAGGTACGGCGAAACATCATTCATGAAAATTATAAAGATATTATTGAAGCTATGTACGATTAGAACAAACCATCTACCCGGACAAACCGAAACCAAGATAAGATTAAGAGACCAATCAACCGAGGCAAGTAAAAACTATGCATATTATCCACCAATGGTATAAACGTTATTTTTCAGACCCACAGATTATAATCCTGCTTTTTTTTCTCATCGCAGGCATTATTACGATTCTGACCATGGGTAATATCCTGGCACCGGTAATTGCCAGTATCGTAATCGCATATCTGCTGGAAGGTCTGGTAAATCTACTGGAGAGGTGTCATGTCCCCCGTCTGGCAGCCGTTCTGATTGTCTTTATTACATTTCTAACTTTTCTGATATTCCTTTTATTCTGGCTTCTGCCGCTTCTTTCAGGTCAGTTGGCCCAGTTCGTAGGACAATTACCGTCAATGATCACCCGGTGGCAGAAACAGTTAATGCTTCTGCCCGAACGATACCCTGACATTATTTCCCAGGCCTTGATTATAGACCTTATCAACACGCTCCAGACCGAACTGGGTCGCGGGGGTCAGCGTCTGCTGGCCTTTTCGGTTGCCTCGTTCCGGAGCTTGATCACGGCCCTTGTATATCTGGTCCTGATGCCGTTGATGGTTTTTTTCTTTCTCAAAGACAAGAAAAAAATTACCCTGTGGTTCACGAAATTTTTACCTGAAAACCGTAAACTGAGCAGCCAGGTATGGAAAGAAATGAACCTGCAGATCGGCAACTACGCCCGGGGCAAATTCTGGGAGATCCTCATCGTCTGGACCGTCAGTTTTGTAACTTTTTATCTGCTGGGCCTGAATTTTGCCATACTCCTGAGTCTGACCGTAGGGCTTTCCGTTCTGGTGCCTTACATCGGCGCCACCGTGGTCCTGTTTCCAGTCGTTTTAATAGGACTTTTCCAGTTCGGCTGGAGTTCGAATCTCATGTCAATCGTCATCAGTTATGCCGTCATTCAACTGCTGGACGGCAACCTGCTGGCGCCCCTGCTGCTCTCGGAAGTCGTCAACCTGCATCCTGTGGCCGTCATCACCGCCATACTCTTTTTCGGAGGATTCTGGGGTTTCTGGGGCGTATTTTTTGCCATCCCCCTGGCCACCCTGGTGCAGGCAGTGTGGCGCGCCTGGTCCAGAAACAGCCGAAGATACCTGATGCAAAAACCCGGCAAACCGGAACCGTTTGAAACCGGCATGGATGTAAAATAGGGGTTGGATGTTGGATGCGGGGTTAATGGGTACTGAGTGTTGAGATAACAAATTCTACCGGTCTTAACCCCTTGGGCCAAAACTCATAGTTGTTACCCCTTTGGTTCTCGACGCATCAGCCGGTTGACAAATTCGGGTATTTCTTTGATAGGTAACCCATAGCCAAGTGCCAGAAATAATCCTGCGAACACTATCGCGGTAACCGTCGATATTACAAGGCTGCCCATAAATGTATTTGCATCTATCCCGATTAAAAGCATCTGTCTGACCCCTTCGAGGACAAGCCACAGCAATAAACCAAGAAAAATCATTTTAATATAAAACAAAAACACTTCGCGGCTTTGAGGATTACGACTGCGGTAATTCCAGATACCATAAAGCAGGACTACCTGTAAAACAGCCGACAACGAAATTGCCAGAGCCACACCGGTAACACCCATCATCTTCATCCCATAAATATACAAAGGGAGGCTTAACCCGACTGCCAGTGTTCCGAAAACTGCCGGCAACAGCGTATTCTGAAACGCATAAAATCCCCGCACCACAACTGTCTGAGCTGAAAAACCAAAGGCACCGATCATTAGATAACCCAGTACTCGGGAGGTCAGCCCGGTGGCAGCCGCATCAAATTGCCCGCGCTGAAAAATCAGTAAAACCACTTCATGGCGCAGGACAATCAAAAGAACTGAAAACGGAATAACCAGGGCCAGATATCTCAAGGTCGTATTCAGCAACCGGTTCATTTCAAGTATTTTGTTTTGGGCGGCAAGGCGGGTCATGAACGGAAATGAGGCGACACCAACGGCCTGACCGAAAAGGCCTACCATCATCATCATAATCCGCATGCCGTAGTTCAGTCCGGCAATGCTTCCCGACGGCAAATAGGATCCAAAAAATTTAAAAAATATTTCCGTGGAAAATGTCATGGTCAGGCCGAGCATCAGCGGCAGGGTCAGCCATACATATTTTTTAAGCTCTTTGTGCCGCAGATCGAATCGGGCAGAGATATGCATGCCGAATCTGGCCCCGCCCCAGTACTGCAGGACAAAATTACCGAAAAAAGCACCCGCCAGAACCCCCCATGAAAAACCTTCCATACCAAGCCAGGGGCCCAGGCAGATGCCTCCGGCGATGATGCCCGTATTATAGACCAAGGGCGCGAGGGCCGGAATTAGAAATCTTTCCCTGGCAAACTGTACCGCCATGAAAAGACCGCCTGAAAAAAAGAAAAACTGTGCCGGAATTATAATCCGGGTCATACGGACGGCACTGGATTTGACGGCCGGATCACAAATTCCCGGAGCCAGGAGATCCACAAGCCAGGGAGCACAAATGACCGCGGCCGAGATAAAAACAATCAGTGCCATACCGAAAGTGTTGTGAATAATCGACAAAACATTCCAGGCTTCATCTTCACGATCGGCAGCCAGATAATTGGAAAAAATTGGAATAAATGTTATGGAAAGGAATCCAGTGGCAAGAATGTGATTTAAAATTTCAGGGACCACAAAGGCGATCTGGTAAGCGTCCACTTCCGGGCCCGCACCGCCCACGCAGGCAATCACCATCTCCCGCAAAAGCCCGATGATACGACTCAAGAAAACAGATGCCATCATGATGGCGGAAGCGATCCCTACTTTCCGGTATAAAGATTTTTTATCAGCGTTCACAGAAGATGGGTTAATTTAGGTACTGAGTTTAAGCGTACTGGGTTCTATCCTTGAGGCTTGCATTCCAACAGTAACAGCGGTCAGTGTTGCGGCGGTCCGGGTTGCCTCGGCCATAGTCGGAAGGCCCTTTCGGCCCCCATATTCGCGGCAGGAGAGAGAGGCTGCCGCCACGGAAAATGTAACTGCTGCCCGCAGATTATACCCCCTGCTCCGGGCCAGGGCAAAGGCACCGTGAAAATTATCGCCGGCACCGATTGTATCAACGGCGGTTACTTTGGGAGGGGCCACATGAAAAAGCGTTTTATCGGATAGATAATAGGCACCATCCTCACCATGGGTGACAATCAGGGTGCCATGCACCCTTTGCCCGAATTCCACGATTCTTTCTGACAGCGAGGTACTTTTCAAATTCAACTCTCTTGAATTCAAAAAATCAGATGACGGAATAAAAAAATCAGCCAGGGCCATCATCTCTTCAATCCCTTCACGCCACCTTTCGCAATCATAGATTATGTTGACATTATTTTTTATAATTCGTCTTAATTCGCAGCCAAGGTAGGTTACATCGGGGTCAAGAAGGATGCTGCCGGCGCGTGAAGCAAGCTCGGTCAGATAGCTGTCCACTGTTATTTTCAAAAGACGGTTGGGCTCATAGATAATCGTTCTTTTTCCGCTGGATCGGGTAACGAAAAGATAGGCGACCGGGGTTTTACCGCCTTTAACCCTTGTTATATAATCCGTATTGACCTCAAAGGCCTGCAACCGTTCGATGCAGAAGTTTCCCTCCTCGTCATCCCCGAGCTTGCCGACAAGAACAACTTTCCCGCCAAGCCTTGCAATACAGCAGGAAGAGGTACCCCCCTGGCCCCCGCCTTCAACCATCCGAGAGCAAAGGGCCGTCTTTGTATCTTCTTCGGGAAATTTTTCCACAACACAGATATAGTCAAGGCAGTTTCGACCAATCACCAGTACTTCCGGATCATTCATGATCGTCTCTTTTCTCTGCTGCCACCGTGTTCGCCAAGTTGCCGATACGTTCAATTTCAACCTCTATCGTATCACCGGGCTTGAGATAGACAGGTGGTTTCCGGACAAAACCCACGCCGCTGGGCGTACCGGTGAGGATTACTGTGCCCGGCAGCAGGGTGGTGCTGTCCGAGAGATATTCGATCAGTTGTGCAACACTGAAAATCATGTCCGAGGTATTGGCGTTTTGCATAATTTCTTTATTGAGAATGCTTTTAACCTGTAATGCCTGGGGGTCTGTGATTTCATCGGTCGTAACTAGGGCCGGACCCAGGGGACAAAACGTATCAAAGCTTTTGCCCCGCACCCACTGACCTCCGCCGGAATGCTTCTGCCAGCGTCTGGCCGAGACATCATTGGCAATGGTATAGCCTGCCACATGGTCAAACGCATTGACGGCGCGCACATTTTTAGCACTCCTGCCGATGACAACCGCAAGCTCAGCTTCATAATCCACCTGTGGCGGCTCTATACATGAATGCGGCAGAACAATCGGATCATCAGGATGCGTAAGGGCCCCGGGATTTTTCATAAACAGCACCGGGTACTGTGGGGTCTTCATCCCTGTTTCACTGGCATGCTGATGATAATTCAGCCCGATACATAAAATGGCGACCGGCTGCAGCGGTGCCAGCAGCTTGTTGACCTTGACCGGAGACCCAGTGTCTTTAAAATCATCGAAAAGCCGGCCTTGAAGCCGGGTGATTGTTTCGTCCGGATGTTTCTTTCCGTAACATACCCTGCCGGCCTCATCATAAAATCGTATGATATGCACTTGTATTCCTTTTCCAAAATCGCGTGATACGAACTAGTTGCCTTATCCGCCCATTCTTTTAACCGGTAAAAATAATCCATCTGAATATGCGCTATACCAAATATCCACATCATTGTCATTGACATTTTATTCTATCTAATCTGCTTATTACCAATCAATCACGTTCAGCATGCATGGCAGCTTGATCCGATCTTAAAATTCTGTTCTCACACACTTGCTGTACTGCAAAAAATTACAGTTTTCGCCATATCGCACCCTATTCAGGCATCTTTTATGACAACTCAAAAATGGTTTATACTTCGTTGTTTCTTGTATCCCCGCAAAAAAATTTAAAATTTAAAATTGGGAGAACCAAGGCATGCAAATAGGTTTACCCTGGACAGCACGGCAAAAAAGGTTTTATTTCTTCAAAAAAATATGACAAAGTAAGAATGACGGCTGTAAAAAGGTTAAAAACGAAACTGTAAGGGAGAGGTCAAATATGGGTACAAACAATCTTGTCTTTTTAGAAATTCTCGAATGGTTTGATGATACAGGCAAGGAGCTTGTGCATCGGATACCTGAAAAAGGTTCCGGAGAAATCAAATACGGGGCTCAACTTACTGTGAGAGAGAGTCAGGCGGGGGTGTTTTTTTACAAAGGCAAGGCTGTCGAGGCTTTTGGCCCCGGACGGCATACGTTGAAAACCGCCAATATTCCCATCCTGACCAAACTTGTCAGCATGCCCTGGGGGATGACCAGTCCATTGCGGGCCGAAGTGTATTTTGTGAACATGAAAGTATTCACCGACCTCAAATGGGGAACACGTGATCCTGTTGCTTTCAAAGATTCCGAACTGGGGCTGATCCGGCTCAGGGCCTTTGGCGTTTTTAATCTTCAAATTGTTCAACCGGCACTTTTCATCAACCGCCTGGTAGGAACCCAGGGTATATTCAGCACAGAGGAAGTTGAAGAATATTTAAACCGCGTTATCGTATCCCGGTTCAACGATTACATGGGTGAGACCCTTGATTCCATCCTGGAACTGCCGTCCCAGTATGATGAACTGTCTGAAGGCCTGGCCAAACGTCTGCAAAAAGATTTCAGCCATTTCGGATTGAACCTGACCCATTTATATATGAATGCCATTACACCGCCACCGGAAGTTCAAAAAGCCATTGATGACCGAAGCCGCATGGGGGTTTTTAAGGACATGAATAAACTCATGCAGATGAAAGCTGCCATGGCCATGGAAAAAGCCGCTGGTTCCGAAGAAGGCTCAGGTGCCGGAGCAGGAATGGGGGCCGGAATGGGCCTGATGATGCCTGCCATGTTTGCTCAGTATTTTACCGGAGGCATGGCGCCGGCCCAACCAAAAGACAGCCAGGCGACTGCCACCTGCCCGGAATGCAAGGCCGGTATCCCGGTAAACGCAAAGTTCTGCCCCAGTTGCGGCCATCAATTACTGATATTTACCCAATGCGCCGGTTGCGGCAAGAACCTGACACCCGGCGCAAAGTTCTGTCCCCGCTGCGGTCATGCTGTCGAAAAAAAACCAACCGCCAGATTCTGCCCCAAATGCGGCACTGAAAACCTAAGCGACGCAGTGTTCTGCAACCAGTGTGGAGAAAAAATGTAACCGGGATTGTAAATCATGTCAGGTTATAAAATTGAACATCAGTGCCCCCAGTGCGGGGCACCCGCCATTCTGGAAGAGACCGACCGGCTTTATAAATGTACATATTGTCGGGTCCAGTCCTATCTGCTGCGCAAAAACTATTTCCGTTATATTCTACCCGGCAAGGCACCTGCCGGAAAAGAGCTTTTCTATGTTCCCTACTGGCGATTCAAAGGCATGCTCTTTTCCAGTGCCGGCAATACCATTTTTCACCGCTTTATCGATGCCAGCCACCAAGCCGTTGACTCAAGTAGCTTTCCCATATCCGTTGGCCTGCGAAGCCAGACGTTGAAACTCAAGTTTGTCCTGCCAGAAACAAAAGGGCTTTTCCTGCAACCGACGCAGCCTTTTGAAAAAGCAATGCAGATTTTCAAAAACAGATTTAATACGGGACTTCCCCGCCCTATTTATCATCAGATCCATATCGGCGAAACGTTGAGCATGATCTATTCTCCCCTGTATATGGATGATAAAATAATGGACGGTATCCTTAACCGGCCTATTACCAATCAGAAGCCCAAAGGATTTGATATGGCCGATCTTCCCTCCAAACATCCCGATAATCATATCCGATTCATTGCCGCCATCTGCCCGGGGTGCGGATGGAACCTTGACGGCCACCGGGATTCTCTGGTTTTGACCTGCTCCAACTGTCAATCCGCATGGAGACCGGGCAGGGGTGAGTTACGCCGACTGAAAATCAATCATATTGCCACCAAAGCCAAAAATGTGGTCTATCTCCCCTTCTGGCGTATCAAGGCCGAGGTCACGGATATTGATCTGGCAACCTTTGCCGATCTTATCCGGCTTGCCAATCTTCCCAAGGTCATTGATAAATCCTGGGAAACAACGGAATTTTATTTCTGGTCGTCAGGGTTTAAGGTCCGCCATAAGGATTTTCTCCGGCTCTCACGCGGCT
The DNA here is from genome assembly GCA_964522985.1 of uncultured Desulfobacteraceae bacterium. Lineage (GTDB taxonomy): Bacteria > Desulfobacterota > Desulfobacteria > Desulfobacterales > 4572-123 > 4572-123. The sequence continues at coordinate 979 of CAZFXX010000047.1, read as the reverse complement.
TGACCCTGTCACAACCCCGTGACAACATAATTCGCGAAATGCCAGCGCCCGCAGCCAGACTTCACCCGGTCACCCTGCCGGTTACGGAAGCCGCCCAAAGCATGAAAATCATCCTGGCAAGTTTTGCCAAACCACCCCAAAAAATTCTTCCCCGACTAAACAATATCTCCATTAAACCGAAAAGTTTTTTACTGGTCTATATTCCCTTTACGGAAAAACACCATGACCTGGTCAATGCAGAATTGAACATGGGTATCAATAAAAACGTGCTCTCTTTTGCTGGAAATCTATAGGGGATGAAAGGATTATATCGTAGATAGAAACGCTTTGATTTGAGCGATCTGCTCAGACGTGGTTTTATCAAATTTTACGCCGATGCCATCTTTGACATCTCTTACAATTTTACCATTTATTTTAAAATGGTGCTGATTGTCGGTTGCCATGAATGTCATCGCTATTTTCTGCCCCGCCATCAACGGTTGTTTGGTCTCAATAAACACGCCCCCCTCGCTGATGTCCCTGGCGAAATCCCTGAAACACTTATCATAAGAGGCATAATCAACCGGCAGTAAAATGTCTTTCCGGAAATGCAGTCGCAGCTCACCTTCTAAAGTTTCCCCCGGCTTTTCTGTTTCCAGCGCATCTAAAAGCTCGCTCTGTCGCCTGGGGGATAATTTCTTTATAGCACCAATCAATCTCTCCGTAATATCGGCCTGATCGGGTATTGATTTGAGATCATCCATTCTGTTATCCTTAATTTCAAATCAGCATGAGATTTAATAATATCGTAATAATAAAAATATGTCAATAAAATAAGGTAGTTTGGGGAAAATCGATATTTTGTTAAAAAACAACATCAATCTTTAAAAGGGCCAGTATCCCGCCGCAGCGCTCCAACCCTCGGATATGCCACCCAACGGTTTCCTTTTTTATAATTTATCCACAATAAACTTTACCATCTCCGCCTGATACCGGGTCA